>CAVDDI010000086.1:0-7540 GCA_963607675.1 bacterium
ATCTCGCCCACACCCGTTAGCAGCAAAACATCGCCCACGTTGTGCGGGCTGTATTCAAGTTCTTTGGCAATGGCTTGCGGGCTGCACACCTTCTGCAGCTGGCGCAGCTGCTTGGCGGAGCCGGTTTTAAGCTCCTGCTTGGGAATTGCCTGGGTTATACGCTTGCGCTCGCACAGATCCAGGAACACGCTGTACAGGTTTTTCACCATAAGGTTGCAGGGCAGCTTGCCCGCCTCCCCTTCGCGCTGCAGCTGCGCGAAGAATGCGCGCGCCTGCATTTCCAACGAGGGGTCGTAGCAGAAGGTGAAGAAGCCCACTTCGTTGCCGATGCCCTTGTTGCGCAGGAAGTCCTCTTCACCCAGGCGCTGGCGCAGCAGCTCGCAACGGGAATCGAAATCGCGCTGGGCGCGGGCAGCAAAAGAATGTTTTGCCAGCGTTTCTTCGCTGTTGGTTTGCTTGGCCATGGCAATCACGCTTCCTCGCCGTAGGCGATAAGCAGCTGGCCATGGCCGTTGGCAATGATGCCGTCTTTCACCGTAGGGTCCAAAAGCGGGCACTGCAGGGTTTCGCTGGTGCGTGTGGGCAGGTAGCCGGCCTGTACCAGCAGGTTCCACAGCGTGCTCTTTATGCGCTTGGAAGTGCTTTCGGTCCATGCGGCAGCGGCTGGGTCTTGCAGCTGCAGGTTGGTGAAGAAGGCGTTCAGGTCGGTGCGCGTTAGGTGGAAGTTGCCATGCGCCATGCGCTCGCCCACGCATTCGGTCATGAACGATCGCACCAACGGGTACACCAGCATCATGGCGTACAGGTTAACCTGCGCTGCGGGTGCAGGCATGCCGTCGGCCAGCACCACGGTTAGCCTGGCGGGCACAACGGGAACGCCCGCATCCAGGGCGTTCAAGCGCGCAAGGCACACGTTGGCGATGCGGCGCAGGTTGGTTTTACTGGGGTATTGGAACAGGTTCTGCTCTTGAACCTGTTGGACGATTTCGCCATCGGAAAGGCCCTGCAAGCGCAGGGTGGCGACGATCCTTATTTCACGAAGGAGGAATTGCTCGCGTGTGAGCGACCCCCCCCCCGCGAGGTTTTACGGAATGATCCATGTATGCTCCCGGGAGGCTACCGCACTAGTGGCGGCGTTCGTTTACTGCGCTCTATTCTACGGCAACCAGGTGCCCTGCTCGTTGCGCAAAAAAGTTGAAGCGAGCTTAGAGGAATACGCCAACTTTACCGTATTCAACCAGAACCTGTTCGAGATCGACCCGTACGAGATCCATAACGTCACCGTTTCGGAGACCATCAAGGACGGTATCACCACGTACAAGGCCTAGAAGCTAGAAGCCCGTATGCGCAGCCGACTGCACACATAGCCAATCTACATGCGCAACCGATTAAGGCGTCGCTCAAAGGCCTCCGTCTGAAGCTACAGGCGGAGGTCTTTTTGTGGGTCGAGGTTGCCGATACGGTCCCACTAACCGCTAGCCCGCATCGCAAGCCTGCAAGGCTGAGCTAGGGTAAAATTGAAGTTGAGACCACACGCACAACGCCCACCAGCAATGCAAGGAACAGCCATGGACACTTCAGCGGCACGACAGATAGCTGAACAGAGCCAGCTCGCAAACCCGCAGGAGCAAGACAACCTGCAGCAGATAGAGCTTGAAGAGCAGCTTGCCATCTTCAATATCCTTTCGCGCAACTACCGCAACGTGTACCAGGCGAACCTGAACGAAGGTACCGCGAAGATCCTGAAAGTCGCCACCGACTACGACCTTGAAGAAGTAGTTGAGATGAAGGGCAGGGTGTTCCCCTACGAGGCAATCCTGGGCCGCTGGATAGACCGCCGCGTTCACGAGGAAGACCGCGACCGCCTGCGCCACCAGCTAAGCGTGGAAAACCTGCGCAAAGTGCTGGCCGGCAGGGAAACGGAGTACACCGGGACCTACCGCAGCATCGACGGCGGCGTAATGCACAACTACCAGTTCTACGTTGCGAAGATGGACGACAAGGGCAACGTCATCGCCGGCTTCCAGTTCATCGACAACATCATCGAAGAGCACTTGGCCCAAGAGAGAAAACTGCGCGAGAAGGAAGAGGCTTACCAGAGCGAGCTCATAAAGGCAAAGCAGGAAGCAGAGCGCGCCAACAACGCTAAGACCGATTTCCTGCTGCGCATGAGCCACGATATCCGCACACCCCTGAACGGCATCATGGGCATGCTCGACATTGCCGAGCGTTGCGGCGACGACATTGCAAAGCGCGACGAATGCCGGAAGAAGATCAAAGACGCCGCGCAGGTGCTGCTAGAGCTCATCAACGAAGTACTCGATATGAACAAGCTTGAATCGGGCAAGATCACGCTAGAGCATGTGCCCTTCAGCTTGTCGGAGGTATCGAAAAGCGTTCACATCATCATCGCGCGGCAGGCAGACGACCGGGGCATAGAGCTGGTAGAGACCGACTGCAAGGCACCCAAATGCAACCTGATCGGAAGCCCCCTGCACTTCAAGCGCATCATGATGAACATCCTGAGCAACGCCATCAAGTACAACAAACCCAATGGCAAGGTGTACGTAACCTGCCGCGAGCTTTCCAACGACGGCACAACCGCGCAGATCCAGTTCAAGTGCCGCGACACTGGCGTTGGCATTGCCCCAGAATTCCTGAAGCACGTGTTCGAGCCGTTTGCGCAGGAAGGAACAACCGCGCGCTCGGAATACGGCGGAACCGGTTTGGGTATGTCCATAACGAAGAGCCTGGTAGAGAAAATGGGAGGCACGATTTCCGTTGAAAGCACGAAGGGCAAGGGCACCACGTTCGATGTGGTTATCCCCTTCCTGCTGGACAAAAGCGAACCCGTTGCCAAGCCCAGCCAGCCGCAAGGCCAGGCCGCCTCTTCCGTCGAAGGGCTGAACATCCTTCTGGCAGAAGACAACGCCCTGAACATGGAGATTGCCCAGTTCCTGCTTGAGGAAGGTGGCGCCCGGGTAACGAAGGTCGAGAACGGGGCAGAAGCAGTGAGCGCATTCGAAGGCAGCGCCCCCGGGGAATTCGATGCCATTCTGATGGACGTGATGATGCCGCAGGTAGACGGCTATGAGGCAACCAGGCAGATTCGCAAGATGGACCGCCCCGATGCCACTAAGGTTCCCATCATCGCCATGACAGCCAGCGCCTTCACTGAAGACCGCATAGCAGCCAAAGAAGCGGGGATGGACGAGCATCTTGCCAAGCCGCTGGATGCCCAGCTGATGCTGCAAACGATAGCGAGGCTTGCGCGATAGCGTGCCGGCAGGGACGGTCCCTGCCGGCAGTTGGCGCTGCTGGCACCTGAAGGGGACGCGCTACAGGTCGAACAGGCTCTTCATGTCGGTTTCCTTCAGGGGGGCACCGGAAGAAGGCAGGCTGGCGGCGCGGAACTTCTCTGCCGAGGCCTTGCCGCCCAGGAAGTCTTCCACCGTGCCCACCGAAGCCACCGTGCGGCCACCCTTGGCGGTAAGCGCCTGCACGCCTTGCGTGCTGGTAGAGGCCTTGGTCTTCAGCAGCTCGGTGTTGAAGTTCACCAGGCGGTAGTCGCTGGAAACCAGTGCCAGGTCGCGGTCTTCCTTCAGCACTTGCGCGAACAAAAGCTTGCTGCCGCCGTAGATGGCGTTCTTCAGCTTCTTACGGTTGGTTTTGGTGGCATAGCCCGAAAGCGCCACGCGCGCAACGCGGCCGTTCTCGAACACGAACAGAGCATCGGCCGTGTAATCTTCAGGGTCCAGCACCCAAATAACGTTCTCTTCTGGCGCCATCTCCAAATCGGTTGCCAAGAACGAACCCAGCTGTGCCGACTTGGTGTCCTCGAACTGAGCCACCTTGCACTTGTACACCTGGCATTGGTCGGTGAACACCAGCAGCTCATGCGTGTTGCTGGAGGGGAACTCGATGAACGGCTCGTCGCCGTCCTTGTACTTCAGCGAGGTGGCCTTGCGCAGCACGCGATCGGTCATCTTCTTCAGGTAGCCCTGGCGCGAGAGCATGATGGTTACCGGGTACTCCTCCACCTCGGGCTCCAGGTTCACCTCCACCACATCGGCGGGCGAAACCAGGCCGGTCTTGCGAGGGGTAACGTACTTCTTGTTCACCGCCGCAAGCTCGTCGCGGATAACCTTCTTGATGCGCTTTTCGCTGGCCAGGGTCTTGTTCAGCTCGGCAATGTCGCCTTCCAGCTTGGCAATGTCCTTCGTGCGGTTGAGGATGTACTCCTCGTTGATGTTGCGCAGCTTCAGCTCGGCAACGAATTCTGCCTGGGTCTGGTCGATGCCGAAGCCTTCCATCAGGTTCGGAACCACCTCCACCTCCAGCTTGGTGTTGCGGATGATGGCGATGGCCTTGTCGATGTCGAGCAAGATGGCTTCCAAGCCGTGCAGCAGGTGCAAGCGGTCGCTCTTCTTCTGCAGCTCGAAGGCAATGCGACGGCGGGTAGATTCCACGCGCCAGGCAACCCACTCCTGCAGAATCTGGCGCACGCCCATAACGCGCGGGTAGCCGTCTACCAGCACGTTGAAGTTGCACGAGAACGTGTCTTGCAGCGTGGTGGACTTGAACAGCTTCGCCATCAGCTGCTCAGGGTCCACTCCCCTTTTCACATCGATGGCGATGCGCAGGCCGGAAAGGTCGGTCTCGTCGCGGATGTCGGCGATCTCGCGCACCTTGCCTTCCTTGGAAAGCTTCACGATACGCTCGATGATGATGTCGGTTTTGGTGGTGTACGGAATCTCGTACACCTCGATGATGCGCTCGTCGGGCAGGTAGCGCCAGCGCGAACGGATCTGGAAGCCGCCAGTGCCCGTGCTGTAGATGCGCTCCATTTCCTCGCGCCTGTAGACGATCTCGCCGCCGGTGGAAAAATCGGGCGCAGGAAGGTACTCGTGCAGGTCGCATTCCGGATCGTCCAAGAAGTGCATGGTGGCCGTGCATACCTCGTTCAGGTTGAAGCCGCAGATGTCGGACGCCATGGCAACGCCGATGCCCTTATTGGCGGAAACCAGGATGTTCGGGAACGTGGTGGGCAGAAGGCGCGGCTCCTTCATGGCGCCGTCGTAGCTGTCCATGAAATCAACCGGGTCCTTGTCGATGTCCTTGAAGATCTCGGCGCAGATAGGCGAAAGCTTGGCCTCGGTATAGCGGCTGGCTGCGTAGCTCAGGTCGCCGGAATAGTACTTGCCGAAGTTGCCCTTCGATTCCACGAAGGGGGTAAGCAGCGCCTCGTTGCCTGTGGCAAGGCGCACCATGGTTTCGTAGATGGCGGCATCACCGTGGGGGTTCAACTTCATGGTTTGGCCCACGATGTTGGCGCTCTTCTGCCGGTCGCCGTTCAGCAGGCCCATCTTGTACATGGTGTACAGAAGCTTGCGGTGCGATGGCTTGAAGCCATCGATCTCAGGGAACGCGCGTGAGACGTTGGTGCTCATGGCATACGGCATGTAGTTCAGCTCGAGCGTCTGCGTGATGGGCTGCTCCGTAACCTCGGAATGCAAGCCGATGACGTTGGGGTTTTCCACCCGCTTCTTCTTCGTTTCCTTTTTCGTCTTCTTTGCCACGGTTTCCCCTTGGTGCTTCTATCTAAGTATCGCGCCTAAGCGCGCTTGGTTCGAACAGTTCACGGCAGCTGCCCGGACGCCCCGACTGCCCCGGGCACGTGGGGCCAGCCCCTTGCCGCCATCTGCCTTACTGGAGGTCCAGCTGGTCGAGGTATTCCTTGCCGTGCTCGGCGATGTGGCGCTTGCGCCCCTCGTCGTCGTTGCCCAGCAGCAGGTTGAACATGGCTTCCATGGTTGCCACGCTTTCGGGCTCCACCTTGATAAGGCGGCGCGTTTCGGGGTTCATGGTGGTGAGCCACATCATGTCGGGATCGTTTTCACCAAGACCCTTGGATCGGTTGATGCTGCACTTCTGGTCGCCGATCTCCTTCATGATGTTGTTCTTTTCCAGGTCGGTGTAGGCAAAGTATGTCTTGTCCTTGCAGTTGATCTCGTACAACGGCGACTCGGCGATATAAACGTACCCCTCGTTGATGAGCGTGGGCACCAGGCGGTACAGCATGGTAAGGATCAGCGTGCGGATGTGGTAGCCGTCCACGTCGGCGTCGGTGCAGATGACCACCTTGTTCCAGTTCAGGTTGTCCAGGTCGAAGGTGCCCAGGTTCTTCATGCGCTTGTCTTTGACTTCCACGCCGCAGCCCAGCACACGTAGAAGGTCCATGATGATGTCGGACTTGAAGATGCGCGGGTAATCTTCCTTCAGGCAGTTCAAGATCTTGCCGCGGACCGGCATAACACCTTGGAACTCGGCATCGCGCGAGGTGCGGATGGCACCTGCGGCCGAGTCGCCCTCTACGATGTAGATCTCGCGGCGGGTCTTGTCCTTGGAACGGCAGTCGATGAACTTCTGCACGCGGTTGGCCATGTCGGTCTTCTGCTGCAGGTTGGTCTTGATGCTCTGGCGCGTTTTCTCGGCGTTCTCACGCGAGCGCTTGTTGATGAGCACCTGCTCCATGATCTTGCCGGCAGCCGCCTTGTTCTCTATCAAATACGTTTGCATGCGCTCTTTGAAGAACGCCGTCATGGCCTGCTGGATGAACTTGTTGTTGATAGCCTTCTTCGTCTGGTTCTCGTACGAGGTCTGGGTGGAAAAGCAATTGGTTACCAGCACCAGGCAGTCCTGCACGTCCTGCCATTTGATGGAGCTCTCGTTCTTGTTGTACTTGCCCTGCTGCTTGATATACGCATCGATTGCGCTGGTAAGGGCACTACGAGCCGCCTTTTCGGGCGAGCCGCCGTTTTCAAGCCAGGATGAGTTGTGGTAGTACTCCTGCATTTGGAAGCTTCGGGAAAAGCACAGGCAGGCAGTGATCTTCACGTTGTAGTCGGGCAGGTCTTCGCGGTCGCGGCCACGGCGATCGGCCTCGATGAAGAAAGGCTCGGTTAGGTAGTCGGCGCCCACCTTTTCCATAACGTAGTCTTCGATGCCCTTGGGGTAGCAGAAGTCTTCTTCGGTAAAGCCATCTTCGCCTTCGACGCGCAGGCGGAAGGTTACGTTGGCGTTCACCACGGCCTGACGGCGCATGGTTTCGCGGTACCAGTCGGCCGGGATGTCGATGGAGGTGAAGACCTCGAGGTCGGGGCGCCACTTGATAACGGTGCCGGTACGGCTCGGCTCACCGGAAGGCTCTACCTGCAGGGCCTTCTTCTTGGCGCCCACCACCTTGCCCTTCTTGAAGTGCAGTTGGTACTTGTTGCCGTCGCGCCACACGGTGACGTCCATGTATTCCGAAGCGTACTGGGTTGCGCATGAGCCAAGGCCGTTGGTGCCCAGCGAGAAGTCGTAGTCGCCGCCCTGGTTGTTGTTGTACTTGCCGCCTGCGTACAGCTCGCAGAACACCAGTTCCCAGTTGAAGCGCTTTTCTGTGGGGTTCCAATCAAGCGGGCAGCCACGACCGTGGTCTTCCACTTGGATGGATCCGTCGGCGAATGCGGTGAGCGTGATGAGGTTGCCATAGCCC
>CAVDDI010000087.1:0-7484 GCA_963607675.1 bacterium
CGGTGTAGGTGTAGGTACCAGGAGCAGAGAACTTCAAGCAAGAGGGATTATCGGGATTGCCCGAAACGTCTGCCGCCTTGTCGAAGTCGACCATGCCCGCAGCATCGTTCTTTGCCGTGGAGACGACATCACCGTTTTTATCATCGATCAACTGGAACGAGAACTCGCCTTCGGTAAGGGCACGGCCCTCCAACACCTTCACAACCTTCGGGTCCACATAGCAGACCTTGTCAGGCTCGGAAACCGGTGCATCCGCAGCGCGCATCGAGTAGCCGCTCAAAGAGAACTCCTCTTCGATGGCCTTATGGGTGTTGGTGATGGTCCACTTGGTGCCGTCGTGGTCCACGGCGGAGTCGTAGTCGGGGTTGTCGTCCTTGGAGGCCTGGGACTCCTCCACCTTGTACTCGTAGGTGGTGCCGTCGGCGTCCTTCGCCACCAGGCCCTCCCACTTGTGGGACCACTCGTTGCCGGCATCGAGCGTCACGGCTTCGCCCTCGGCGGCGAACTCCCCGTCTCCGGCCTTCTTGTAGAGCTGCGCCTGCACCGAGCCATGGCCGGCGACCACGTCGGCAGACTCGGCGGTTCCGTCGGCGGCGAGCCAGGCCTTGGTCACGGAGACCTCGGTGTACTCGGCGGAGGGCTTGCGGGTGTTGGTGATGGTCCACGCGGAGCCCTCAACGGCCACAGCGGAGTCGTAGTCGGGGTTGGCGTCCTTGGAGGCCTGGGACTCCTCAACCTTGTACTCGTAGGTGGTGCCGTCGGTGTCCTTCTTGGGAAGCTTGCTCCATGACTTGTACCAGCCGTTGTCCTTGGAGAGCGTCACGGTCTCGTACTCGGCCCATTCGCCCCATTCGCCGTCCTTGGCCTTGCTGCGCTGATACAGCTTCGCCGTCACCGCTTCGTGAGCATCGGCGACTTCGGCAGATTCCTCGTTGCCGGAAGCATCCTTCCATACCTTTTGAACGGAAAGGCTGTCCACAACAGGCTTAAGCGTGCCGCGGAACGGGCGGGCATGGGACTCGGCCGTCACGTTTACCTTGGTGCCGATGTAGGTACCGGCAGCAGAGCCGCCGAGGTTGATGGTGGAATTAGGGGCAAGAACGCTTGCCAGCACGCGGTCGGAAAGCGAGATGGTCATGTTGCTTGCGGAGTTCTTGATGTTGAACATCACGTAGCCAACTGTGCTGTCTATCTCACCGGTTCCGGCTTCCTGCCCGCTCGGCAGAAGCACGTGGACCTTGCTCAGGTTGAGCGCGTCAGTGTCCATCTCGACGTTGATAACCACCGAGCAGGAACCGTTGAGCGCCATGCCCTTCACGTAGAGCTGGTCCATGCTGTTCAGCTCGCTGGCCTTCAGGGTGACGTATGCGCAGCCGGACTCGCCCTCATAGTTGATATAGGTGTTGCTGCCCTGCTTGGTCACGCTTGCTCCCACGTCGGCGACCTTCGCAAGGTTGTCAGAGACCTGGCTCGTGTAGGCCTTCACCTCGTCGAGGTCGATGAACGGGGCAGTTGCCGTGTCAACGTCCTGCATCAGGGTATTCGGCTGATTGAACTGCACCCCGTTGACAGCAAGATGGTTGCCGTTGTCCACGGCGGTCACAGTGTTGCTGCTGCCGACGACGAAGAGCCCGTCGTTATGGCCGTCAACGTTGCCGTTGGGGTTCGGGTACTCCTGGATATAGCTAAGCCCCTTGTAGCCATAGGCGTTGTCGTAGCGGGAATCCAAGCCGAAGTTGTTGTTGCCCGAGAGCTTCTTGGCAAGGACGTTGCCGTACACATGGCTGGCAATGGTCATCTCGTCGAACGCGGTGATATGGAAGCTGCCGGCAATGCCCAGCCACTGGGTTGCCACAGAATCGCGGTATCCGTCGTACTCGGAACCCACAAAGGCGTTCTTGGTGGTGTTCTGCTCATACGTGTAGTTGCCGTACTTGCCCGGCTTCACCGAATCATCCTGCCCGTCGGAGGCGGGCGCAATGGCGTTTTCCTCGCCAGAGGCCGGCTCGGCGCTGTTGCCAGCAGCACTCGTTGCGGCAACGCTTGCCTGGCTGCTGTCGGAAGCGGGCTCTGCCGCGCTCGAAGATTTGGACACAGCAGAGGTAGCCGCAGAGGAAGCCTCGGCGACCTTGCTCGAGCTGCTGGCAGATGAGTCAACGGAAGCGGATTCCGCATCGGACTTGCTGCTGCCCGCTGCAGCTGCAGTGCTGTCAGCAGTTACAGCGGCGGTGCCGTCTACGCCCGCATCGGCAGCAGCGGCAGCAGCGGCACTCGCCTGCGCCGCAGACGCGCTGCTTGCCGTGTCGGCATAGGACTGCTGGGTGATGGGGCAAAGTCCCAGCACCAAGACGGCCGACATCAGCACGGCGAAGGCCTTCGACGCGAACGTGCGCGCCGCAGCCGTTGCAGATACCGGGTTCACGGTAACGTTGTTTGAGCGTTTGCTTTTCATGAAACGTTTCCTCTTCATTTCCCTACGCCCCCATTCCGTTTCGGTTGTTGCCGGAATTGCGCTTCGCCCTTACGGCGAAGGCCGCTATAGCCGCCAGGGCCAGGACGGCCACCACGATGCCGGCAATCTGCGCAACACCAAGCCCGGCCTGCTGCTCATCGGCCGCAGAAGAAAGCGGCGTCTGGTCTTCATCGATTCGCTCCTCATAGGCGCTGTTGCCGCTCGGAGCCGTCACATCGCCGCTCTGCACGGAGGCATCGGTGCCGTTGCCGTCGGCGCCTGCCGCATCGTTGGAAACGATGGTGGTATACGGCGTGGTGGCGATGAGGCCGCCGGTAGCGTTTCCTTCAGTGGTGGTGGTTACCGCGCCATCAGAGGAAATGGTGTAATAGCGGATGCCCCCATCAATGACTTCGGTGCGGATTACCGTGGTATCGCCCTGGCTCATGGAGCCGGGCTCGGCATAGTAGACGGTATACGTACGGTACGGTGCATAGAAACGATGGATGATGGGCGCGCTCTGTCCGCTTAGGCGCTGGTATTCCTTGCCTTCGAAGGAAACGGACTCGGGCGAGCCGATGGAAAGTGTGGAGCTGTCGGGGCTGCACGTCAGCGTTTCCCCACCGATCTCATTGCCGCTGACCGCATCGACATAGCGGACCTTCACATCGTACGCTTCAGGCACAACGACATCGGATGCCACGTAGTACACCGTGTCGGAGAGCATGCGGCCGTTCTGCAAGTCGGCCCAGGTGTAGGAGAGCTGGCCCTCGCCGCCGAAGCGCGTGTAGGTGGTTCCGTCCTGCTCGATGGACTCAGGCAGGGCTATCTGGGCATCCTGGGAGACAGACACCTTTGCCTGCTCGGATTTGGCAACGTGCACGTTGGTGTTGCCGTTCTTGCCTGCGCTTACCAGAGCGATATTGACGGTGTACGTAAGCTCGGTTTCCTCGGGCTGGTACTGAAGCGTGTAGGCCTGGGCGCCATCGCGCGAAAGGGTGAGCTCCTTCGCCTGTTCGGCGGTATAGGTGTTGCCCAGGCTATCGGTTGCCCCGGCAAGCGTGTAGCGCATAACCGATGCCTCATTTGCACGGGAGAACGCGGTAGCGGGAGCGTAGAAGTACCCGCCTGCGCCAACATTAACGCGATCGGCCATAAGCTGAGCGCCGTCTACGGATTCATACGTAAGCGTCACCTCTTGGGTCCGCTTGTCCGCCTCGGCACGGGCAACGCAATAAACGCGCTGTTCGGGGCACTCAGAGGAAAGAACCACTTGCGGCACGGAAGCCATAGGCGTGTACACCGTCTGGTTCGCCTCGATGCTGGTGCGAAGGACGACGCTCTTCTGCTCGCCCGGGACGATGACGTAGTCGGAATCCCTTACAAGCTCGTTGCCGTTTTCATCCACATACACAACGGAGCCGGTAATGCTCTGCGCTTCGTCAACCTTCTTGTACGAAATGTAGAGCACGCCGTCTTTCAGCGTGGGAACGGCCTTGCCGTTGCCCGCCAGCTCATAGCAGACCCCATCCCGCACGATTTGAGCAGGGGCCTCGAAGGCCAACTCGGCTTCGGAGGCCTTGGCTGTGCGGATGCCGATCATGCTTTCCGCAACCGAGCCCAAGGGAGCACCGTCTACCTGGATGCACACCGCATACACGTTCACGGAGAGCAGCGGGGATGCACCCTGGCGCTCATCGGACTTCGCCCCGTAGAAATCGAGCGCGATGTTGCCGCTGTGCTGCGCAACGTAGGCGGCCTTGGTGTTCAGCTGGACGATGCCGAAGGTATCATCGGCGTTGTCGAAGCGGTACTCCATGTCTTCGGTTGCCGTCTTGCCATCGACGGCGATGTCTGCATACAGGGTGCTGCCGCCCAAGTCGGAAACCGTGGCGCACTCGAAAGCGTCGCCCCCGAATTCCAGGGTATCGGCGCCGCGCACCACCAGCTGGCTCTGGGATGCCGCCGAAGAGGCGTCTGCCGCAAGGGCCTTCTCTGGAGCATCAGCCAGCATGATGCCCGCGCACACGGCAAGGGCGGAAAGCACGCCGATCAAGCAGCGCAACGCATGTGCTGCGCTTGCACGTTCGAATGAAATCATGGGATCCACCTTGTCCTTTCTTCCCGTGGCGCAACCTCAGCGCGCACTGCGGTACTGCACAGGGGCACAGCCCCGTTGAAACACGCAAGCAGGCCCATTAGCCCGGACCCGAGCATGGAAAAACTCAAAAAACTGCTCTTCACCAGCGAATTATTGTCCCTTGAAACCATGCATATTGCAATAGTTTCGGGCGTTAAATATCACAATTATTTGCGCTGTGCAAGAATACTATCGGCAACAGCACCGAACGTCTCGGGCAGCAACACGGAAGCGGGGCACGAAGCGCCCGCTCCCCCTTCTTTCCCGCTAAATGGGTCCTCCTTCTCGAAAATGCCAGAACATGCTTATTCCGAAGGCTGCAAAAGCTTGTTAACCGTAGTAAACTTAGCGCTGGGGAAAGCGGTTCTCTACTATCAGCTGCCACTCAAAGGGACCGACGGCCTTTCGCCTACCCAACGGCAAAGGCAAGCCATATGATCATCTGCTCATATGAAAAACCGCAGTTAACCAGGGCATACGCGTGTAGAAATAACGAGTTAGCCAAGGCTTCTGCTGTTAAATAAGCGTAAAACGCGCTTTAGTATAGGAATAAAGGCAGACCCGTTCTTAAGGAGGACGTTATGAATCACGGAATTTTGGTTGGCGCAGGTTTCCTGCTGGGCACCCTCGGCGTAAAGGCCCTGAAGAGCGAGCCCGCCCACAAGGCAGCGGTTGCCACTACCGCTCAGGTGCTGAAGCTCAAGGAAGAGGCAGAGACCATCGTCGACGAGGCAAAGGCCGAGATCGACGACATCCTGGCAGAAGCCGGCTACAGCAAGGAAGAAGCGGAAGTGGAAGAGACCGCCAAGGAGCTGGCCGAGGCTCAGGACGCAGAGGGTAAGTAGACCCGATGCGTTTCGCGATCAAACATGAGGTTCCCGGACGTATCCGGTTCAACCTGCTGGGCAAGGTGCCCGAGCATGATGCGATCGCACTCGAGGAAACATTCCTTGCGCTACCCTGCGTAACCAAGTGCGTCGCCTACCCCAAGGCCGGCGCACTTGCTGTTTCCTTCGAGGCAGAAAGCCGTGCCGGGCTTGTGCAGGCGCGCGCAACCGTGATAACCAAGCTGCATGAGCTTACCTATGAAGAGGTTGCCGCCTGGCAGCCCGACAGCTCGTTGGCGCTGGCACCACGCCCGCGTCACCTGTTCACGCAGATCGCCAACATGATCGTGTTCCGCGCCATGCGCCGCTGGTTCTTGCCGGCTCCGTTGCGCGCGGCATGGGCCTTTGCCAGCGCCATCCCGTTCTGGAAGGCTGCGTTCGATTCGCTTCGCCACGGGCGCCTGGATGTGCCCGTGCTCGACGGGGTGGCCATTGCCATGGGCTTCATCCAAGGCAGACCGACAACCGCGAGCAACACCATCTTCATCTTGAAGGTGGGCGAGATCCTGGAGGACTACACCCAGCGCCGCAGCGAGAGCAGCCTGGTTCGCTCCCTGCTCGACATCCCCAGCACCGCAACGCTGGTGGAAGGCGATGTGGAACGCGAGGTGGAGGTTGCCGAGCTTTCCAAGGGCGACACCATCGTGGTGCGCCTGGGCAACCAGATCCCGGTAGATGGCGAGGTCATCAGCGGCGAGGCAGGCGTGAACCAAAGCTCGCTCACCGGCGAGCCCCTGGCCATCGTGCGCAAGGCGGGCGACACCGTCTACGCTGGCACCGCCGTGGAGGAAGGCGAGATCCGCATCCGCGTGGCCGGCAACCCCGAGGAAAGCAAGCTGCGCTCCATCGTTTCCATGGTTGAGCAGTCCGAGGCGCTGAAGAGTTCCGAACAGAAGAACATCGAGGCCATGGCCGACAAGCTGGTACTGTGGAACTTCCTTCTGGCGGGAATCATTGCGCTTACCACGCGCAACCTTACCAAGACGGCTGCCGCGCTTATGGTGGACTACTCCTGCGCCCTGCGCCTTTCCGGCAGCATCGCCGTTATGGCAGCCCAGAGCGAAAGCGCCAAGCGCGGTTTCGCCGTGAAGGGATCTCGTTACTTCGACCATATGGCCGAAGCTGACGTCATCGTGTTCGACAAGACGGGCACACTTACCCAGGCAACGCCTTCGGTACGCGAAGTGGTCAGCTACAACGCAACCCCCGAAGACGAGGTGCTGCGTCTGGCAGCCTGCCTGGAAGAGCACTTCCCGCATCCGGTGGCCCGCGCTGTGGTGAACGAGGCGCTGAGGCAAGGCCTCGAGCATCGGGAACGCCATGCGGAAGTGGAATATGTGGTGGCCCACGGCATCGCGTCGAGCATCGACGGCAAGCGCTGCGTCATCGGCTCCGAGCACTTCGTGCTGGAAGACGAGAACGTGCCTATCGCGCCGGCCGAGCTCGAGGCCATCCACGAAAAGGCCATGGGCACCTCGCCCCTGTTCCTTGCGGTG
Organism: bacterium; assembly: GCA_963607675.1. Lineage (GTDB taxonomy): Bacteria > Actinomycetota > Coriobacteriia > Coriobacteriales > Eggerthellaceae > Anaerotardibacter. The sequence goes on from CAVDDI010000087.1 coordinate 6,976, forward strand.
GACGGCACGCTTTGGGGCGTGCTCTACATCGAGGACCCGCTGAAGGAAAACGTGGCCGAGGTCGTGCAAGAGCTGCGCAACGAGGGCTTCAAGCGCGTGATCATGCTCACCGGAGACAACGAGCGCTCGGCAAAGCGCATCGCCGCGAAAACGGGCATCACCGAGTTCAAGGCCGAGCTCCTGCCGGAAGACAAGCACACCATCGTCAAGCAGTTGCAAGACGAGGGCTACCGCGTGGTGATGGTAGGCGATGGCGTGAACGACTCGCCCGCGCTGGCAGCCGCTCACGTGAGCATCGCCATGAGCGCCGGCAGCGCCGTGGCGCGCGAAGCGGCCGACATCTCGCTGGTGTCGGACGACCTTCGCTCGCTGGTAGAGCTTCGCCAACTTTCGCGCATCCTGGAAAAGCGCATGCGCCAAGGCTACCGCGTTACCATCGGCTGGAACACCTTGCTGTTGGCCCTGGGCATCGGGGGCATCATCACCCCGCAGGCATCGTCGTTCCTGCA
>CAVDDI010000088.1:0-7435 GCA_963607675.1 bacterium
GCGCTATACGGCCAGCACCAAGAACCTGCAGCCGCTGAAGTACCGTGTGGTAACCGATCGTGATCTGAACCAGCAGGTGTTCGATACGCTGGCATGGGCAGGCTACCTTTCCGATTGGGACGGCCCTGAGCCGGGTGAGCGTCCCACAGGCTATATCGTCATGGCGGTGGATACCGACCTGTGCAGCCCTCAGGCTTGCCAGATAGACGTCGGTATCTGCGCACAGACCATCATGCTGGCTGCTACCGAGGAAGGCTTCGGCGGCTGCATGATCATGTCGTTCAAGAAGGCGCAGCTGAAGCAGGTTTTGGGAATTCCGCAGAACCTGGAACCGGTACTGGTGCTTGCCCTGGGGCGCCCCATCGAGGATATCCGCGTTGTTGACATGAAAGACGGCGACGTGAAGTACTACCGCGATCAGAACAAGGTGCATTACGTGCCCAAGCGCTCCCTGGAAGAGATCCTGTTCTAGCCATGAAGAAATCGGAGGCCCTGAATACCCTTGGGCTTGCTGAAGGCGCCAGCGATGATGAAATCAAGAAGGCGCATCGCAAGCTGGTTATAGAGAACCATCCCGACAAGTTCGGCCAAGATGCGGTCGCTCGCGCCCAAGCCGAAGAGAAAACGAAGCTCATCAACGAGGCGCGCGATGTGCTGCTTAACCGTTCGTGGGACCCGGAGTACAGCACGCAGGGCACGCCTTATGGCGCTCCGTTCTCATACAACCCCTATGCCGCCAGCCGCCCGGGCAGCGCTCAGGGCGGTCAGGGCAACCCCTTCGAAGGCTGGCCGTTCGGCACGGAGACGTTCGTGTGGACCAGCTGGGACGAAAACGGCAATAAAACCACCTACACAGCCACTGGCGGCAATCCCTTTGCGGGTAGTGGCTACGGCTCGAACCCGTTTGCTTGGACGGATCCGTTCAGCGCTGCGGCTCGTGGCGCTAGAGGCAACGGCGCGGGGTCTACCCGAGCGGGAGCGGCGTCGCCCTACGGCGCCTCTTCGTTTGCCCAGGCGGTTTACGACTCGTTTTTCCCTGAGCCTCCGACCGCAGAAGAGCTGCTTGAGGAAGCGAAGGGCGACCTGAAGCTCGACCTTGGGCTTATCGCAGCGAAGCTGGTTATCCTTGCCCTTTCATTCGTGCTGAGTGCGCCGGCAACGGGCCTTTACCTGTATACGTTGATCTCTATCGGGCAGGGGATATGGAAGCGCCTGAGCTTCCTTTCGCTGGTGTTCTTGGTTCCCTTCGCCATGCTGGCGGTGATCTTCACCCCCAGCGGTGATGCTGCAATCGGCATCATCGCGCTTCTGGTGTTCGCGTGCGCAGTGGGCTTCGATGTTTCCAATGTGGTGCGGCACGTGAAGCGCATCCGCGAGCTGAGGAAACGCAACCGCTAGCTCTCTGCGTCTTCATTTGCGTGGCTCTTTTGTATTGCCCCCCGCATCGCTGCATTGGGAGGGAGCGCCCAGGGCCGCCCTTGCGCAGGGCGACACCCTTGCGAGCGATGCTATACTGAAGGGCATCGCTAAAAGCAAGCAGTGAAGGAGAGAACATGCCACGTCCCATGACTATGGCCGAGAAGATCCTTGCGGCCCACGCGGGGCTCGAAGAAGTGGTTCCTGGCCAGCTTATCGAGTGCAATCTCGACCTGGTGCTTTCCAATGACGTTACCGCACCGGTGGCCATCAAGGAGTTCAAGAAGATCGGGGTGGAAAAGGTCTTCGACCCGACGAAGATCGCCTTGGTGCCCGACCATTACGTTCCCAACAAGGACATCAAGAGTGCCGAGCAGGCCAAGATGACGCGCGATTTCGCCCGCGAGCAGGGCATCACGCACTACTACGAGGTTGGCTGCATGGGCGTTGAGCATGCGCTTCTTCCCGAGCAGGGCGTTGTGGGCGCGGGCGACCTTATCATCGGCGCCGACAGCCATACCTGCACATACGGTGCGCTCGGTGCGTTCTCCACTGGCGTGGGCTCCACCGATGCCGCTGTGGGCTATGCCACCGGCAAGGCTTGGTTCAAGGTGCCGGAGAGCCTGCTGTTCAACATCGAAGGCGAGCTTCGCTCCGGCGTCACCGGCAAGGACATCATCCTGCATATCATCGGCATGATCGGCGTCGATGGCGCCCTGTATCAGGCCATGGAGTTCCGCGGCAGCGCCATCGAGAGCCTGTGCATGGACGAGCGCCTCTCCATTTCCAACATGGCCATCGAGGCTGGCGGCAAGGCTGGCCTGATCCCCGTTGACGATGTGACGCGCAAGTACATGGACGGCCGTACCGAGCGTCCCTATACCGAGTACCACTCCGATCCGGATGCCGTTTACGCCAAGGTGTACAACATCGATGCGCAGGACATCGTTCCCACGGTTGCCTTCCCGCATCTGCCCAGCAACACCCGTCCCGCATCCGAGGCGCGCGACATCGTTATCCAGCAGTCCGTCATCGGCTCCTGCACCAACGGCCGCATCGAGGATATGCGCCAGGCTGCTGCCGTGCTGAAGGGGCATAAGGTGCACAAGGATGTGCGCTGCATCATCATCCCCGCAACGCAGCAGGTGTACCGTCAGTGCATCCACGAGGGCCTGATGGATATCTTCCTCGATGCGAATTGCGCCGTTTCCACGCCTACCTGCGGCCCGTGCCTGGGCGGCTACATGGGCATCCTTGCCGCTGGTGAGCGCTCCATCGCCACCACCAACCGCAACTTCGTAGGCCGCATGGGCGACCCAACCAGCGAGGTGTACCTTTCCTCGCCATCCGTTGCCGCTGCCAGCGCCGTTCTGGGCCACATCGGCTTGCCCGAAGATCTTGATTAATTAGGAGAAGCGAATGCAATACCAGGGAACTGTACATCGCTACGGCCGCGACATCGACACCGACGTCATCATCCCGGCCCGCTACCTCACCACTTCCGAGCCTTCCGAGCTTGCCAAGCACTGCCTGGAAGATTTGGACGTGAACTTCGTGAACAAGGTAAAGCAGGGCGACATCATCGTCGCCGAAGAGAACTTCGGTTGCGGATCTTCGCGCGAGCATGCGCCTATCGCCATCAAGGCCGCCGGTGTGGATGCCGTCATCGCCAAGAGCTTCGCGCGCATCTTCTACCGCAACTCCATCAACACCGGTCTTGCCATCTTGGAGTGCCCGGAAGCCGTCGACGCCATCAAGGATGGCGACACGGTCAGCGTCGATACCGAAACCGGCACCATCACCGACATCACCACGGGCGAAAGCTTCACCGCGCAGGCTTTCCCGCCGTTTATCGCCGACATCATCGAGCAGGGCGGCCTTATCAACCGCACTCGCCACGTGCTAGGCATCGAATAGGGGCTAGGGCCCGTTTCGGTTCTTCCGCCCGCCAGGGAAGGTCGGCTAGGTGTTGTGCGCGTTCGTGAGCGCTTCCTGGCCGAACCCCTTTCCTTGGCGGGTTTTTCTTTGCTGCGGTATAGTCGTGTGCGAACTATTTTCATCTGAAAGAGGATTTCACTATGACGAAGAGCTATAAGATCTGCACCCTTCCCGGCGATGGTATCGGACCCGAGATCATGGCAGAGGGCGTGAAGATCCTGAATGCCGTTGGCAAGAAGTACGGCGTTGAGTTCACCTGCGAAGACGCTCTGATCGGCGGATGCGCCATCGATGCTACCGGCGAAGCGCTGCCGCAGGCTACGCTCGATGTGGCCAACGCTTCCGATGCCGTGCTGCTTGCCGCCGTCGGCGGCCCGAAGTGGGACAGCACCGACCCCAACGCGCCGCGCCCCGAACAGGGTCTGTTGGGAATCCGCAAGGCGCTTGGCCTGTACACCAACCTGCGCCCGGTTCAGATCTTCCCGGCATTGGCCGGCGCTTCCACGTTGAAGCCCGAGGTCATCGATGGGGTAGACCTGGTAATCGTTCGTGAGCTCACCGGTGGTTTGTATTTTGGCAAGCGCGAGCGCTTCTACGATGAGGAAGGCGCTGGCGCCAATGGCGGAAAGGGCCAGCGCGCCTACGACATGCTGGAGTACCGCGAGTACGAGGTGGAGCGCATCGCCCGCCAGGCCTTCGAGGCCGCCCGCAAGCGCCGTGGCAAGGTTACCAGTGTCGATAAGCGCAATGTCTTGGAGACTTCCCGCATGTGGCGCGAGATCGTGCACCGTGTTCATGATGAGGAATATCCCGAGATCGAGCTCGAGGACCTTCTGGTGGACAACACCGCGATGCAGCTCATCAACCGGCCCGCCGATTTCGACGTGGTGGTTACCGAGAACATGTTCGGCGATATCCTCTCCGATGAGGCTGCGCAGATCACCGGCTCGCTGGGCATGCTTGCCTCTGCGTCGCTCGGCGATGGCGTGGCGCTCTACGAGCCCAGCCATGGCAGCGCGCCCGATATCGCCGGCCAGGGCATTGCCAACCCGCTGGCCCAGATCATGTCGGTTGGCATGATGCTGCGCTACAGCTTCGACATGGGCGAAGCCGCTGACGACATCCAGAACGCCATCACCGCCGTCCTCGATGCCGGCTGGCGCACGGGCGATCTGAAGGATGCCTCCACTCCCGCCGATAAGGTTGTCGGCACGGTGGAAATGGGCAACTTGGTGATAGGCAACCTGTAAAGCCCGGTTTTGCGGCGGGAAGGTGCATTTTGCCCTTTCCGCCGTTTGTTGTCCCAGTGCAAATGCTGCGCCTGCGCCTAATTGCTGGGCCGCAGGGGTATACTGGGCAAGTTAAAGCACAGGCTATTTCGCGAAAGAGAGCAAAGCAGAGCATATGGCAACGAAGGCACCCGAGGGAACGTTCGACCTGCTTCCCGACGACGTGCGGTTCTGGGACCATTTCCGCCAGACCGCATTCCAGATTTTCGGGCGATGCGGCTACCAGCCCGTCGAAACCCCGCTGTTCGAGCAGACCGACCTGTTTGTGCGCGGTATCGGACAGTCTACCGACGTGGTGTCCAAGGAGATGTTCACGGTTGTTTCCGGCGGCAACCTGGAAAAGCTGCTTGCCGGCGAATCGCTGAAGGCCAAAAGCCGCCTATCGCTGCGCCCTGAAGGGACGGCCGGCGTGGTTCGCGCTGTTGTCCAGCATGATCTGGTTCCCCAGGGCGGGGCACCGGCGAAGTTGATGTATGCCGGTCCCATGTTTCGCGCGGAGCGTCCCCAGAAAGGCCGTTTGCGCCAGTTCCGCCAGGTTGGCGTTGAATGCCTTGGCGCCGATGAGCCAACCGTAGACGCCGAGGCCATCATCATGCTGATGCTCTTTTATGACGCCATCGGCATCCCCGCTACGGAAACGCGCCTGCTGCTGAACTCCATGGGCTGCGAGAAATGCCGCCCCGCCTATCGCGAACTGGTACGCAACTTCATCCTTGCCCATTCAGAAGAGCTGTGCGATGAATGCAACCATCGTGCCGACCTCAACCCGCTTCGCGCGTTCGACTGCAAGAACGAGGCGTGCGGTGCGGTTATGGAGGAGGCCCCCAAGATCACCGACCATCTCTGCGACGACTGCCGTCAGCACTATGACGCGGTGAAGGGATACCTCGATGCAGCGGGGGTTTCCTATGTCGAGGATTGGCGCTTGGTTCGCGGCCTCGATTACTACACGCGCACGGTGTTCGAGATCCAGGTGGACACCGGCATGGGTAGCCAGAATGCCATCGGTGGCGGCGGTCGCTACGACAAGCTCTGCAAAGAGGTTGGCGGGCGCGATACCCCGGGTTTGGGTTTCGCCCTTGGCTATGAGCGCTGCGTTTTGGCTCTTGAGGCTTTGGGCAAGAAGACCGCGCAAGCTACAGCCCCTGCCGCCTTTGTGGCCAGTGTCGATGATTCCACCCGTTCGGTTGCGTTCAACCTGGCTCAGCAGCTTCGTGCCGAAGGCCTGTATGTCGAGGTAGATCATCAGAAGCGCAGCCTGAAGAGCCAGTTCAAGCTGGCCGACAAGCTTTCCGCGAAGCACGTGGTTGTCCTGGGGCCCGAAGAGGTTGCCCAGGGCGTTGCGAAGCTTCGCAACATGGAAACCCACGATGAGCGCGAGGTTTCCCTTGACGAAGTAGCTGCGGCGCTTCGCCTGTAACGCGAACAAAGCGCCATATGGCGCTCGTGACATAACGACGGTTAGGCTGCCTTGGGCGGCCGGAAACGATAGAAAAAGAGGAGCAAGCACTACCATGACCGATTACTTGAACGAGTACTGCATGCACTCCCACACCTGTGGGCAGCTGCGCCGCAGCGACGTCGATGCCGAGGTTACCCTGACTGGCTGGGTATGGCACAACCGCGATCATGGCGGTTTGATCTTCGTCGACTTGCGCGACCGCGATGGCTATACCCAGGTTGTGGTAGACCCCGACTGCGTTTCCGCTGAAGAGTTCCATGTGGCCGAGCATCTTGGCCGCGAATATGCCCTTGAGGTTTCCGGTAAGGTTCGTGCCCGTATGGAAGATGCCGTGAACCCCAATATGGCTACCGGCGAGATCGAGGTGCTGGCCAGCTCCGTCAAGGTGTTGAACACCTCCGTCACTCCGCCGTTCTCCATCGAGGATGGCATCGAGACCGACGAGACCACCCGTATGAAGTGGCGCTACCTCGACCTTCGCCGTCCCGAGATGTACGCGAACCTGAAGCTTCGCCACGTTGTGGCCCAAGCCATGCGCTCTGCCCTGAACAAGCGCGGCTTCCTTGAGGTGGAAACCCCCATCCTGGCGAACTCCACTCCCGAAGGCGCACGCGACTACATCGTTCCTTCCCGTCCGAACCCGGGCAAGTTCTACGCTCTGCCCCAGAGCCCTCAGCAGTTCAAGCAGATGCTGATGGTAGGCGGCATTGAGCGCTACTACCAGATTGCCCGCTGCTTCCGCGACGAGGACCTGCGTGCCGACCGTCAGCCTGAGTTCACCCAGGTTGATATCGAGATGTCGTTCGTCAAGGAGAACGACGTCATCGATATGATGGAAGGCGTTTTCCAGGAGGTTTTGGAGGCTGCCGGCGTCGAGCATGAGTTCCCGCTGCAGCGCATGCCCTGGAAAGAGGCCATGGATCGCTTCGGTTGCGACCGTCCCGATATCCGTTTCGGCATGGAGCTCGTCGAGCTCACCGAAATTGTTCGCGGTTGCGGCTTCGGCGTGTTCAGCAAGGCAGTAGATGCCGGCAACATCGTGAAGGCCATCAACTGCAAGGGCGCAGGTGACTGGAGCCGTGGCGAGATCGAGAAGCTGGGCAACATCGCCTCCGAGAACGGCGCGAAGGGCATGGCTTGGATCGCCTACACCACCGATGGCAAGGAAAAGAGCCCCATCATCAAGTTCTTGGGCGATGAGGTCCATGCCAAGATCAAGGAGGCCATGGGCGTAGAGGCAGGCGACCTTGTTCTGTTCGCCGCCGATACCTTCGATGTGGCCAACGCGGTGCTTTCCGCCCTCCGTTTGCATATGGCAGAGGCTCTGAAC
>CAVDDI010000089.1:0-7279 GCA_963607675.1 bacterium
ATCCCGTTCTACTCCATGTGCGAGCATCACCTGGTCCCGTTCTTCGGGAAAGCCCACATCGCCTACATCCCCTCCGATGCAGGCAAGATCTGCGGCATTTCCAAGCTTGCGCGCCTGGTTGAGGTGTTCGCCCGCCGTCCGCAGGTGCAGGAGCGCCTTACCTCGCAGGTGGCCGACACGCTGGTTGACCAGCTGAACCCCTGCGGCGTTGCAGTGGTCATGGAGGCAGAGCATCTGTGCATGAGCATGCGCGGTGTTAAGAAGCCGGGAGCGAAAACGCTTACCAAGGCCATGCGTGGTATATTCGAGGACGACACGGCGGCCCGCGCCGAGGCGCTGTCGCTGTTGATGGGCCGCTAGCGCCTGTGCCGGGGTTTCCGGCATGTGCTGAAGAAGAGCGAAAGGAAGCTTCAATGCGTTGTGTTATCTCTGTCCTGGGCAAGGACCGTAGCGGCATCGTCGCCGGCATTTCCGGGGTTCTTTCCCAGAAGGGCGCCAGCATCGACGACATCAACCAAACCATCCTGGGCGATATCTTCAGCATGACCATGCTGGTGCGCCTGGACACCGAAACCGCCGGCTTCAACGAGGTTCAGGAGGCCCTGGCGAAGGAAGCAGACGAACTGGGCGTTCAGGTTATCCTGCAGCGCGAAGACGTGTTCCAGTTCATGTACAAGATCTAAGGAAACGCCGATCGATTCTGCCGGCCCCGCCCTTTGCACGGCGGCGCTTGGAATGCCCGGGCCCCGTTCCACCGTATCGGTGGGCATGCTTGGCTTCCATTTCCTGCGCGCTTGCTGTGAACACGTGGTACAAGGCGGCTCCGATAGGCGCTTCCCTAAGCGAAAGCGAGCATACGGATGAGCGAAACCCCACAGACGGTCGCAGGGGGCATTCCCCAGGGAATTTCATGTGCATCGGAGGCGAAGGGGGAATTCGCGGCATTCGTGGACACCATCGCCGCCTTGCGTGCCCCCGGCGGTTGCCCGTGGGACCGCGAACAGACGCATGCCTCCATTTCCCGCAACATGATAGAAGAGGCCTATGAGGCCGTTGACGCCATCGAACAGGGCGATACCGCTCATCTGCGCGAAGAGCTGGGCGATGTGCTTCTGCAGGTGGTTCTGCAAAGCCAGATAGCCGCCGATGCGGGTGAGTTCACCGTAGCCGATGTGTGCCGCGATGTGAACGAGAAGATGATCCGCCGGCACCCGCATGTCTTCGGTGCCGAGTCTGCTTCGTCTGCCGAAGAGGTCCTGGGCATCTGGGACAACGTCAAGCTCGCCGAGAAGAGCGCCGAAGATGCGCAGGCCGCCCAGCCCAAGGGATTGCTGGAAAGCGTCCCGGTTGGGTTCCCGGCGCTTATGCAGGCGTACAAGATCTCCAAGAAGGCCGTTGCCGTGGGCTTCGATTGGGATTCGGTGGACGATGTCTGGGCGAAGGTCGAAGAAGAGATGGCCGAGTTCAAGCGGGCTTGTGCCCAGGGTAGCCCCGCCGAAAAGGAGCTTGAGTTCGGTGATGTTCTGTTTTCCCTGGTGAACGTTGCGCGCAAGGAGCATGTGGATGCCGAAACCGCCCTGCGTGCCACGTGCCGCAAGTTCCGGCAGCGCTGGGCCTTCATGGAAGGTGCCGCCTGGGGGCAGGGCAAGCGCATAGAGGAGCTGGACATGGCCGAGCTTCAGGAGCTGTGGGACATGGCCAAGACTGCGCACGTGGGCGAGCCGCATGACTAAGATCTATTCTCGCACGGTTTCCCTGAGCACCGATATCGTCGATGCGTTCTGCCTTCTGCAGAAGGGCTTCACCGACCAGTTCGTCTACTACGACAAAGAGAATCCCTGCCGCCTTATGGGTTTGGGCCGCTGTATCGCGCTGCCCTCGCTTTCCGATGCCGATGTGGTGGATCAGGACCCTCAGCACGGCCCGGTGTTCTTCTCGTTCAACCGATTCGATGCGGAAAACCCCAAACCTGCCGACGATATGATGTCAGCATTCCCGCGCTTGCGGCTCTTGCTGCCCGAAGTGGTGCTCATCGAAGACGAACAGGGAACGTTCCTGCAGGTGAACAGCCTGGGGCCGGTGTATGAGGGCCGTGTTGGCCGCTTTGTCCGCCATGCCTGCGAGGCCCCGGTGCGCACGCACCGTTCCATGGCGTACACGGTCCGCCGCGATTCGTTCGAGGATTGGCAGCGCGTCATGGGCCTGGGCCTTTCGCGCATCGCCGAAGGCCGTATTGCCAAGCTGGTGCCCTCGCGACGGGTGGAGCTCATTGCCAAGCAGCCCTTTTCCTCGAAAGACGTGCTGGTCAACCTCATAGACGGAAGCGCTCGGGGCACGGTGTTCATGTACCGCTACGGCGATGTGTTCTTCTGTGGGTGCACGCCCGAGCTGCTGTTGCGCAAGCGCGGTTGTGATGTGCAGAGCATGTGCCTTGCCGGAACGTGCCCGCAAGGCGCCACCGCTGAAGAGCGGGCACACCTCGCCGCCGAGCTTCTGGGCAGCGACAAGAACCGCCGCGAGCACGAGTACGTGGTGGAGTTCATGCGCCAGGTGTTCGCGCGCAACTGCTACGACGTGCACATTCCCGCCGAACCCGAGGTGCGACCTTTGCGCCATGTGCAGCATCTGCATACCCCGGTCAGCGCCAAGGTGATGGAGGGTACCACCCTGATGGGGCTGGCCAGCCAGCTTCACCCCACGCCTGCGCTCTCCGGCACGCCGGTGGGCGAGGCCCTTATGACGCTGCGCGAAGCCGAGACTTACAACCGCGGTTTCTTCGGCGGCACGGTGGGCTTCGTGGATGCTGCCGGCAACGGTGAGTTCTCGGTGGCCATCCGCTCGGGCGTGTTCGATGGCGAGCGCGGTTGGCTGTATGCCGGTTGCGGCATCGTGGAGGGCAGCGATGCCATGGGCGAATTTGCCGAGATAGACCTTAAGTTGAGCACGATACTGAGCGCCTTCGAGGCGCCTAGCGAAGGATAGGAACATGTCTAACGCAACGGTTACCCCTGGCGATCTGGGCAGATACATAGGCGCTTTCTTCGACGAGCTGATGCGTGCGGGCGTGCACGACGTGGTGGTAAGCCCAGGCTCGCGTTCCACCCCGCTTGCGATGGTCGCCTATGAGGCCCATCGCCGCCTGGGCGCCACCTTCAACCTGTACCTCGATGTGGACGAGCGCGGTGCCGCGTTCTTCGCCCTCGGCTTGGCGAAGTCGACTGGACGTGCGGTGTGCGTCGTATGCACCTCGGGCACGGCGGTGGCGAATTGGTACCCGGCGGTTATGGAGGCGAAGACCTCCCGTATTCCGCTGATCCTGCTTTCCGGCGATCGGCCGCTTCGTCTTCAGGGCCTAGGTGCCCCGCAAACCTGCGATCAGGAAAAGGCGTTCGGCGGCTACGTACGCCGTTTCTTTGCCATGCCCGAGCCCTCTTCCGATGCGAAGCGCATCTCCCACGTTCGGCAGGTGGCGCGTGAAGCGGTTATCGCCGCAGCGCCCGGCACGCACTTCGCCGCGCCGGTGCATATCAACTTCCCCTTCGATGAGCCGCTCACGCCCGACCTTCAGGCTGAGGACCTTTTCTCCGAGGGCCAGGTTTCCCGAGGCGACGAACTGCCCTCAACGGTGCATCCAGAGCGGATGATCTCCCCGCACGACTCCCAGGTTCTGGCGGGCTTCTTGGACGCGCACCGTGTGGTGGTGTTTGCCGGCGAGGGCACGTTTTCCACGCAGGCGCTTACCGACCATGCCCGCCGCGACCGCGAGGCTCAGGCGCTGCTTGCCTTCGCCGAGCGCTTCGACGCACCTTTGCTGGCCGATCCTCTTTCCCAGCTACGGCAATACCAGCACCCTGCGGTGATCTGCGGTTACGACAAGATTATGGCCAGCAACGCAATGCCCGCCTTCGATGCGGTGGTGCGCTTCGGCCGCTACCCGGTGTCCAAGCGCGCCTCCCAGGTTGTAGAAGTGCTGCGCCCTGCGCAGATCGTGGTTGATCCGCTTGAGTCGCGTGACTTCAATTCCCAGACCACCACGTTCGTTGCCTCCGACCCGCTTGATTTCGTGGTGGCCATGCTCGAGGCAGCGGGCGATGGGGCCGACCCGCTCGATATCGACGCGCCCCTTCCCCAGAGCATCCAGGAATGGGGCTTGCTGGATCGTGCGCGCACCGAGCGCATGCTTTCGTACGGCTTCGATGCCGATCCGGCGCTGGAGGGTTCGTACGTGCGCGCTCTGCTGGAGGAAATGCCCGCTGAATCGTTGCTGTTCAGCGCGAACAGCATGTCGGTACGTGCGCTGGATACGTTCTACGCCGCCAACGCCAAGCGGCTTACCGTGCTGGCGAACCGCGGGCTGAACGGCATCGATGGCACGCTTTCCACGGCGTTGGGCGCTGCGCAGGAACGCAGCCAGACGGTGCTGCTCACCGGCGATCTTACCCTGTTGCACGACCTGAACGCGTTGGCCCTTCAGGGCGAGATGCTGCTGCGCGAGCGCGATGGCAGCCCGCGCCCCAGCGTGCTTGTGGTCCTGCTGAACAACAACGGCGGCGCCATCTTCGACATGCTCCCGCAGAAGTCGGATGATCCGTATTTCGAGCGGTTGTTCCTTACCCCGCAGAAGGTTGATTTCCTTGCGGCGGCGCAGGCGTTCGATGTTCCCGCCCGACAAGCTGCCACTCCCCAGGAGTTCAGGGAACTGTGCCGGGAGCTGATGGGGAAGCCCGGTATCTCCCTCATCGAGGTGGTGCTTCCCCTTGGCGGGGTGAAGGATCGCTACGGTCGCTTTTAGATGGATAATCCAGCGCGGAAGAGGGGTTCTACCATGCATGATCATACTTGCGGCTGCGGCCATGGGCATGCCCACGAAGACCAGCACGACTGCTGCGGTGCGCACCACCATCCTGTCGATGAGGGGTGCGGCTGTGGGCACGGGCATACTCAGGGCCCGCTAGCGGCCAGCGCCGAGCTGCTCGCAGACGGCTGGCAGATGCCGAATGCCCAAGCCGCTAAGGCGGCATCGCCCGCGCCGAACCGGGAATTCGACTTCGCTTGGGAAGGACAGAGCCTCCATGTTCGCCAATGGGGCGAAGCGGGGTCTGTTCCGGTGGTGACCTTGCACGGGTTCATGCAAACGGGCATGAGCTGGGCTGAAGTTGCTGCTGCGCTTTCCGCCGACCACTGCGTGTATGCCCTGGACTTTATCGGCCACGGCGAAAGCACCAAGCCCTCCCAGCCCTCGGTGTACACCTATGAAGCCGCCGTCGATTCCGTTCAGGCGTTCCTGCGCGAAGTGGCCTGCGCACATGGTCAGCGACGTGCCCACCTTCTGGGGTATTCCATGGGCGGGCGCGTGGCTGTGGGCGTTGCCGCCAAGGAACGCGATTGCCTGTACTCGCTTGTGCTGGAAAGCTGCAACCTGGGGCCTTCCAGCGAAGACGAGAGGGCTGCCGCGCAGGCGCGCAACGGCGAATGGGCTGCCCGCCTGCGGCAAGACGGCATCGTCCCGTTCGTCGAGTACTGGGAGCAGCTCCCGCTGTTCGCCACGCAGCGTGAGCTGGGGTTGGACGCGGTGCTTCGCGAAGAGCGCCTGGCGAACAGCGCCGAAGCCATGGCTCTGTGCTTGGAGGGTATGGGCAAGCATGCCATGCCACTCGAAGACGAGGCCTTCGCCCAGCTTGCGGCAACCTGGGTGCCCGTCAAGTACCTTTGGGGGCATGACGACGCCAACGCCCATGCCATCGCGCATCGTTTCGAGCACGAGGGTTTCGACGCCTCATCGTTCGGCACCGGGCACAACGTGCATCTGGAGGCCCCGGCGCTATACACTAAGGCTGTGCAGGAATTCCTGTCCGGCATCGAGCCGAAGCATCTTTAGCCTTCGGTTGGTCGGGCAGCAAAGATAAGGAAGGAACAAACCATGAGCGACTTCCCCTGGGAAAAGGTGAAGGATTACGACGAGATCATCTACGAGAAGATGGGCGGCATCGCCAAGATAACCATCAACCGCCCCGAGTGCCGCAACGCGTTCACCCCAAAAACCAACGTCGAGCTGTTCGATGCGTTCTCGCTTGCGCGCGATGATGCCAGCGTCGGCGTGATCATCCTCACGGGCGCCAACCACGGCGGAAAGCCGGAAGACCAGGCCTTCTGCTCGGGCGGCGACCAGAAGAAGCGCGGCAACGGCGGCTACGTGGGCGAAGACAACATCCCACGCCTGAACGTGCTCGACCTGCAGCGCCTTATCCGCGTGGTGCCCAAGCCCGTCATCGCCATGGTGAACGGCTATGCCATCGGCGGCGGCCATGTGCTGCATATCCTGTGCGACCTATCCATCGCTGCCGAAACGGCCAAGTTCGGTCAGACCGGCCCGCGCGTGGGCAGCTTCGACGGCGGTTACGGCGCATCGTACCTTGCCGCCATCGTGGGCCAGAAGAAGGCGCGCGAGATCTGGTACCTGTGCCGCCAGTACACCGCTGCCGAGGCTCTGGACATGGGATTGGTGAACAAGGTGGTCCCGTTCGACCAGCTGGAGACGGAATGCGTTTCCTGGGCGAACGAGATGCTGGCGCTTTCGCCCACGGCCCTGCGCTTCCTGAAGGCTTCCTTCAACGCGGCAACCGACGGCTATGCGGGCCTGCAGCAGCTTGCCGGCGATGCGACGCTCCTGTACTACACCTCTGACGAGGCCAAGGAAGGCCGCGATGCCTTCAAGGAGAAGCGCAAGCCCGACTTCGATCAGTTCCCCAAGTTCCCCTGATAGCCGCCGGGATCACGGTCGAGGGGCTAGAGGGGCTTTTTCGGCGACCGGCCGAATAAGAAAAAGGATGTGACACTTGCGATGATCACCCATTTTGCAGATATGGCCTACCGCAAGGCGGGGCAGACGTTCTTCTGCGTGCAGCGCGAGGGGCGTTCGGTGGCGTTCAGTTACCGCCGTGCCCGCTTTGCCGCTGCGGCATTGGCCAGCGAGCTTGCCAAGCACGGCTATCGCCGGGGTACCACGATTGCCTGCAACCTGTACAACGGTTCGGAGGTCGTGCTGCTCTCGCTGGCGGCTGCGTACGGTGGCTTCACCTTGGCGCTGTTGAACCCGCGCCTTTCCGCCGAGGAGCAGCGGCTGCGTTTGGTGGAGCTGGAAAATGCCACCGGCGAAGCGGGCATCGATGTGCTTGAGCGGCGAAACGTTGACCGCCTGATGATCGATGCCACTGGGTACGACCAGATGGAGTTCGCCGACTTGCCCGAGGCGTCTTTGCCCAAGGCGGCAGCGCTTGAG
>CAVDDI010000090.1:0-7103 GCA_963607675.1 bacterium
ACCACGAGATAACGCTCACCACCATCGCCGAGCGCCTTGGCTGGAGCCGCGCAAGCCTGTACAAGTACGTCACCACAAAGGAAGAGATATTCCTTGAGCTTTCCGCCGATGCGCGCAAAGCGTACTTCGATGCTTTGCTCGAAGCGTTCCCCCAAGACTGCAACGTGGATGCCCCCGAAACGGCAATTCGCTGGGCAAAGGCAGCCGAGGCCAACCAGGATTGGTTCATCTACGGCAACCTTCTGCTGACTATCATCGAAACCAATGTTTCGCTAGAGCGGCTGAAGTGCTTCAAGAGAGGCTATTTCGACCACGAGGAAGCCTTGGCCGCACGCCTATGCCCAGTGCTCGGCCTTGACCGCAACAAGTTCGAGCTGCTGCTTGGCATGGTGAACAACCAAGCCGTGGGAATGTGCAGCAGCTGCGGAAGCAATCCCCTGGTCGCCTTGGCAATGGAAGAGCTTGGCATCGATCGCCCGGTGCGCGAATTCCTGCCCACCATGACCGAATTCATCGAGATGTGCCTTGCCCACCTCGCCTGAGGGCGGCCCGCGGCGGGCCAGCCGAAACCGGGCTACAAAAATCTCTTGACGCATTTGCGCGGTTGTGGGCAAAAAACACTTACGAAGCACCATGGGTTTGTGCTTAAATAAAGAGCTGTTCAAAGCAGTGAAGTAGCTTCACCGATACGAAGCGCTCGTAGCTCTACGCTACGGGCGCTTTTTTGTTGCCGTAAAAGCCAGTGGGGCTGCCGGCAAATCCCCGCGGAAGCCGCAAGCACTGCAACGAAAGCCCGAAATGGGAGCTTCGAAGAAAGGAAAACCGAGACGTGACCCATCCCCAGAACGGGGCACTCCCCCAAGCGCGCGTAAGCGTGCCCCATCCCTACCTTGCCCTTATGGGCCTGTACCTTGGCGGCTTCACCGGCATGTACAGCGAAACCGCGCTGAACATCGCCCTGCCGCAGCTGTCCGCTGCCTTCGGCGTTGACCTTGGCCTGGTGCAGTGGCTCGTTGTAGGCTACATGCTGGCCATCGGCATCGTGTTGCCGTTCTCCAGCCTGCTGATGAAGTGGTTCAGCGCGCGCAAGATAACCGTATTCGCACTAGGCGCATTCTTGGTTGGCGCTTTGATCAGCGGCTTCTCAAGCACTTACGAGATTGCATTGAGCGGCCGCATCATCCAGGGCATCGGCACCGGCCTGGTTCTGCCGCTGATGTTCGCCATGGTGCTTGAGGTTATCCCACCGCACAGGATCGGCGCAGCCATGGGCATCAACGCACTCGTCATCATGTCCGCTTCTGCCGTGGGCCCCACGCTTGCCGGCATCATCATCGGCGGCCTTTCCTGGAACTGGGTGTTCTTCAGCTTCGCCATCGTGCTTGCCGTGGGCATCGTGTTCACGCTGAAGTTCCAGGTGAACCCCTACGAGCTTACCAAGCCCCGCATCGATGCGCTTTCCGTGGTAACCAGCTGCCTGGGCTTCGGCGGCGTGGTGCTGGGCGTGGGCATGGCCAGCTTGTACGGATGGGGATCTGCACCCACCCTGGTATCTCTTGCCGTGGGCATTGTTGCCCTGGTGGTTTACGCCAAGCGCCAGCTGGGCATGGAAACCCCGGTTATCGACCTTCGCGTATTCAGCATCCCCGGCTTCCGCGTAGGTGCGCTGTGCGTGATGCTGAACTTCGGCATCACCCTTTCCGCCATGTACATCCTGCCGCAGTTCTACCAGAACAGCATGCTGCTGGCAGTAAGCTTCGCCGGCCTTATCATGCTGCCCGGCGGCATCGTGAACGCACTGGTGAGCATGATCTCCGGCCGCATCTACGATGCCATCGGCGCACGCATCCCCGCGCTGATCGGTTTCGCGCTTTCCACTGTTGCCTGCGCACTGCTGATGCTCACCACGCCCGACTCCTCGCTTGCCTACGTCATCGTGTGCCACATCCTGCTGATGATCGGCGTGCCGCTGGCCATGAGCCCCTGCCAGACGCATGCGCTTTCCTCCCTGCCGCAGCGCCTTTCCACCGACGGCAGCACCATGATCAACACCATGCAGCAGGTTATGGGCGCCATCTGCACTGCCGTCGCGACCTACCTGGTGGCAACCGGCTCCAGCGCATTCCTGGGAGCCGGCAGCTCCGATTCCAGCGCGGCTTTCGCCCAAGGTTCCCACTGGGGCTTCCTGTTCGCGCTGATCCTTGCCGCAGTCGCCTTCATGATGGCATTGAGCTTCAAGAAGCGTGAGCGCGCAGGCCAAGCATCACCCGAGGGAAAGCCGGAAGCAGGAGCCCTGGTTGCCCCCGAGGCATCCGTACGTTCGCTGATGAAGCCCGAGGTGTTCACCCTAAACGAAGATGCCAGCGCGCTTGAGGCCCTGCGCCTGTTCGCCCAGAAGCGCATCTCCGGCGCCCCGGTAGTAGGCAAGGAAGGCAAGCTTACCGGCTTCGTGAGCGACGGCGACATCATCGGCACGCTTTCCCGCCAGAACCCCACGTTCACCAGCTTCTATGCCTACACCACTGAAGACGGTGCCGACTTCGACAAGAAGATCGAGCTGCTCTCCGGCATGCCCGTTTCGGCCATTGCCACCAAGAACTTGCTTACCGTGAACGTCAGCGACGACATGCGCGATGTGTGCTCGCTGCTTGCCGAGCATCACCTGAAGAAGGCTCCCGTCATGGAAAACGGCAAGATGGTTGGCGTGATAAACCGCTCCGACATCACCCGTTACACCGTTGGGCTGTATGCCTTCGCCCAAACGAAGACCGACGCATAGCCTAAAGCAACGGATCACCGTCCCTCCTCGGGGCCCGCACTCACCGGCAGTGCGGGCCCCGTTTTCTTCGTACGGGGCACATTGCATGCGATAATCGGAAGGCAGGTCGAGCACGACGGAAGGAGCCCCATGGAGCATGCCGAGCAACTATCTGCGCAGAAAAAGCTTCTTCGGGAAACATACCTGGGTATCCGCAAAGCGCTTCCCGAAAAAGACCGCACTCGGCAAGATTCGGCCATCTCCCAGCAGCTTCACGGTCTTACCGAATACCAGGAAGCTCCCTTGCTGTTAGCTTATGTTTCCTACGGCACCGAGGTGCACACCCATGGCATCATCAAGAAAGCGCTTGATGACGGAAAGCGCGTTGCCGTCCCCCGTTGCGCCGAGAACCATCGGATGTCCTTCTATGAAATAACATCGTTCAACGACCTGAAACCTGGCTACAAGGGAATCCTGGAGCCCGGCGCGCACCTGAGCTTTCCCCTTTCCGGAAGCGCCATGAAGAGCGCGCTTTGCCTGGTGCCGGGTCTCGTCTTCGACCCCAAGGGGTTCCGCATCGGCTACGGTGGCGGCTTCTACGACCGTTTCCTGGCAACATTCAGCGGGACGAAGGTCGCCCTGGCGCGGCCAAGCCAACTGACAGACGAGCTTCTTCCCACCGACCAGTACGACATTCCCGTCGATTACATAGTGGTCCCCAACACCATCATCGCCATCTAGGCGAATCGGGCAAAAGGCCGCGTCCAACCCAGCGATGCCCTCGTGGAAGGCGCAGCGCTTACCATCTCCCACCTGCGAATACCCCTTTTCAGGCAAAGAAGTTTGCTGTGGTTAACGCTTCAAGGTAAAGTTAGCCTTGTCTAACGATTAACGGCGCAATGCAAGCGCACCGCCTAGGAGCGATGGAAGATGCCAACAACAGCGAAGCCCTACCTTTCGGTACACAACCTTTGCAAGCATTACGGCGAAGGCGAGGCACGCGTAACCGTGCTCGACGGCCTTTCAGCCACCATAGGCAAAGGCGAGATCTGCGTGCTGCTGGGGCCTTCAGGCAGCGGCAAATCCACCTTCTTGAACCTTATCGGCGGCCTGGAGCCTGCCGACAGCGGCACCATTGAGGTTGACGGGCTAAAGCTCACCTCGCTTTCCGCAAAGCAATTGGGCGAATACCGCAGGCGCGAACTGGGATTCGTGTTCCAGTTCTACAACCTGGTGCCCGACCTCACCATCCGCGAGAACATAGAGGTGACCCAATACCTGAGCAAGAACCCCCTGCCCATCGACGACCTTCTGAAGTCGCTAGGGCTATGGGAGCACCGCTCGAAGTTCCCGCGCCAGGTTTCCGGCGGCCAGCAGCAACGCTGCGCCATCGGCCGCGCCCTGGTGAAGAACCCCGGCCTGCTGCTGTGCGACGAGCCCACCGGCGCCCTGGACTACCAAACCTCCAAAGAGATACTCACACTGATGGAGAGCATCAACCAGGAGTACGGTTGCACCATCGTCATCGTCACCCACAACGATGCCATCAAGAACATGGCGCATCGCATCCTGCGCCTGCGCGACGGGCTGCTCGCCGAAGACGAGCTGAACGCGCACCCGATGCACGCCAGCGAACTTACCTGGTAGAAGGGATAGGCCATGTCTCCCCTTACCAAGCGCTTCCCGCGCGAACTGAGGAACAACTTCAGCAAGTACCTGGGAATCTTCCTGATGATGATCATCGCCATCAGCCTGACCAGCGGTTTCCTGATTGCGGCAAGCTCTATCGAGAAGCTCATGCACAAGATGGACGATACCTACCTCATCGAAGACGCCCGGTTCACCGCCAATTTCGAGGCGACCGACAGCGAGCTTGCCGCTGCAGCGAAGGCGGCAGAGGCTGCCGGAGCAGGGAAAACGCATGTCTACCAAAGCTACTGCTTCGATGTGGCGTTCGCCTCCGAAGGAGCACCAGGGAGCTGCAGCGCGCGCGTGTACCAGGAGCGCACCAGCATCAACCTAGCCGCATACGCGCAAGGGCGTGCGCCCGAGGCGGCAAACGAGGTGGCCATCGACCGCGTGTTCGTGCATAACGCCAATGTGCAGGTAGGCGATACGGTGCAGGTAGATGGTAGGGATTTCGTAGTCTCTGGCATCATGACCCTGCCCGACTACAGCGCGCTGTTCGAGAAGAACAGCGACTTCGTGTTCAACGCCGTTTCCTTCACAGTGGCAACCGTTACCCCCGAAGCATTCGCGCAGCTTGAGGAAAACCATACGCCCACCTGCACCTACTCCGTCCGGTTCGACAACCGCGAGCTAACCGATGCAGACCGCGTTGATGCCGAGAAGGATATGACCGAGGCGCTTACCGATGCCGGGGTTGCGCTGACGGACTTCATCGACAAAGACGCCAATCAGGGCATCGGGTATCCGCTCGACGACGTGGAGGGCGATTCTTCCATGTGGACGGCGCTCATGCTGATGCTGATAGCCATCATGGCCTTCATGTTCGTGGTGCTCACCTCAAGCACCATCGAGGAAGAAAGCGCCATCATCGGCACACTCATGGCATCGGGCTGGCGCAAAGGTGAGCTGGTTCGGCACTACTTGGCCCTGCCTGCGCTGGTGGGCACCACAGCCGCCATTGTGGGCAACGTGCTTGGCTACACGCTCATGGCAGAGCCCATGAAGAACCTGTACTACAACTCGTACAGCCTTCCCCCCTATGTGGCCACCTGGGATTGGGGCGTGTTCCTTATCACCACGGTAGCCCCGTTGGCCCTGCTCATCGGCATCACCCTGCTGGGGCTCCTTCGCAAGCTGCGCTGCACGCCCCTGCAGTTCCTCAGACACGAGACATCAAAGGGCAAGGGAAAGCACGGTATCGCCCTTCCCGAGAAGCTGCCCTTCCCCGTTCGCTTCCGCCTACGCGTGTTCCTGCAGAACCTGGGCAACTTCGCAACCCTGTTCTTCGGCATAGCCTTCGCGAGCATGCTGCTGCTGTTCGGCCTATGCGTCATGCCAACGATGACCCACTATGCCGAATCGCTTGCCGAAGACGTGCCGGCGAAGCACCTGTACACGCTGAAGAGCCCACTGGAAATAGACGGAACCTCGTCGGAGCGCTCTGCTTGGGCGGCGGCGCAGAGGATGAGCAGCGTGCGCAACATCGCCGACCTGGGAATGACACCCGCCGAGCTCCTGGATTCACTGGTGAAGGTGAAGAGCATCGACACGGATGCCCACCCCGTGAACACCAAGGAGAACAGCCAGCCCGCAATAGCCCAAGCCGAGAAGTACGCAGTGACCTCCCTTGACTACGAACGCCCCGGCAATGCGGGCACGGAATCGGTGACCATCTACGGAATACAACCGGATTCGGCATATTGGACGGGGCTTGACCTTTCGGAAGGTCAGGTGGCCATCTCGGGCGGCATGTTCGAGAAGTTCGGCCTGGGCGAAGGCCAGAGCATAAGCCTCAACGACAAGTACGAGGGGAAGACGTACGAGCTTGCGATAAGCAGCCGATACGGCAGCGAGAGCAGCATGGCAGTGTACCTGCCGATAAGCGATTTCAACCGAATGTTCGGCAACGATTCCGACTACTTCAACGGCTACGCATCGAATATGGAGCTGAACCTGGATGAGCTGTACCTTTCCAGCGACTTAACGCCCGAAAGCATGGACAAGATAGCTGTTCAGATGACCAATTCCATGGGCGACATGACCAGCATGCTGCTCGGGCTTGCCGTGAGCATCTTCCTGGTATTCATGTACCTGCTCACCAAAACCGTCATAGACCGCAGCTCGCGCGCCATCAGCTACATGAAGGTATTCGGCTATGCCGATGGCGAGATAAACCGCCTGTACATCCGCTCCATCACCTGGACGGTGGTCGGGTCGCTGCTGCTTTCGATGCCCCTTATCCTGGCAACGCTCACTGCCGTGTTCAAGGCGATGCTGATGGAATACGGGGGCAACATCACCATCTACACGCCCGCCGAGGACCTGGCGCTTTGCGTTGCCGTGGGGTTGGCCACCTATGCCGTGGTTGCCTTCCTGCACACCCGTCGCATCAAGCGCGTTCCCTTGGCCTTGGCGCTGAAGGTTCAGGAGTAACCACCCGCGACCGCGCCAGACGGGGCCTGCGCACCTCAGCGCTTGCCTGCGCTCGGTTCGGCTGGCGCTACGACTCCAAAACGCAGCGACGGAGGGCGGGGCGGTGCCGTGAGGGGTTCTCTGAACACCGTTCCTGGAAGATTCGCGAAGCGAATCTCCTTCCAATGCATGAAGCAGTGCAGCGCATGCAGGCGAGGCCCGCCTAAGCGGGCCTCGCCAAACA
>CAVDDI010000091.1:0-7086 GCA_963607675.1 bacterium
CCACAGTGTTCGACTCGTCTACCGTCACCGAAACCACCGCCGATATCTCGCGCTCGGTTATGCTCAGGTTCAGCGTATCGGGGAACACGCGGTCTACCGAGGCGCTTTTCACCCAGGCGTTCGAGGTCAAGCGGGAGGTGATGCCGTTGGCGTCCACGTTCAGCAACGTTGTTCCCTCGGGAACGGCCGCAAGCTGGGTAAGGTCCTCGCTCGAGATATGGTCGGCTCCCGAAACGGTGACCTTCTGCACTTCGAAGGCGCCAGAGCTGGAAAGCGCGAAGCCGCCGATGCCCAGCACCGCAACCACCACAGCCACGGCAACGAGCACGCCCATGATGCGATGGGACTTCGCCGCACGCTGCCGGTAGCGGGATGCGTTGCGCACCTCGGAGACGCTTACCGAGCGAAGGGGCGCAGCCGCTGCCGAGCCCCGGGCGCTTGGGCGCTGCTGGCCGTACCCGCGCGCAGAGGGGCGGCCGGCCGCCATCCCTGAGCGCGAAGAGGCGGAGGGGCGCAGGGAACGGCCCTGGCCGGGACGGCCCTTCACGGTGGTGGGGCGGGCAGAGGTGCGGCCACGCGCCGAGGGCCTACTCGAACCCGAGTAGCTTGACCTCTGTCTGGAGCTCGATGCCATAGCGCCCCCTAACCTCGTCTTTGACCCTGCCTATCAATGCCAGAACATCTTCTGCGGTTGCGTTTCCCCTGTTCACGATGAAATTGGCATGCTTTTCCGATATCTGCGCATCGCCCTTTTCCAGGCCCTTCAGGCCCGCTTGCTCGATAAGGCGCGCCACCGATTGCCCTTCAGGGTTCACGAATACGCTGCCGCACGAAGGGTACTCGAGTGGCTGGCTTTCCTTGCGGCGGCGCAGCAGCTCGCTCATGCGCTCGTTGATGTTGCCGGGATAGCCCTTCTCAAGGCGAAGCTCGCATTCCACCAGAACCTCGCCAGGCGCAAACGACGAGGTACGGTAGCCCCATTCCAAGTCGGTCGCGGCATAGCGGCGAAGGCCCTGTTCCAAGCAGTACGTGGTGGCAGACACCACCCTGCTTCCTATCCAGTCGGTAGCGGTTCCCGCGTTCTGGACCAAGGCCCCGCCCACGGTTCCCGGTGTTCCAACGGCGAATTCCATACCGGAAAGCCCGTTATGGAATACCTCCTGCACCAGGCGGGAAAGCATGGTTCCCGCACCGACCACAACCGTGGCGTCTTCGTCGTTGAAACGCCAGTTGCGGAACTCGCCCGCCAGGGAAACCACCACGCCTGGGTAGCCGGCATCTGAGACCAGGAGATTCGATCCCTTGCCCGCAACGTAGTAGGGCAGACCCTCTTCGGCGCATACCTTCAGCAGCGTGCCAAGGGCGGCAATGGAATTCACCTCGACGAACGCCCGCGCCGGGCCGCCGATGCGGTAGGTGGTGTGGCGCGACATGGGCTCGTCGAGCTTAACCGAGCCGTCGAATTCCTCGTCGAACCGCAAAAGCTCCAGTTCAGATGCGTGGCGGGCGCACATTATGCATGGCTCGCTTCGCGCTCGCGCAAACCCTCCAGCAAAGCGGGGCCCATCGCCGTGATGTCACCAGCACCCATGGTGATAACCAGGTCGCCCGGATGCAGGCGCTCGATCATGTAGGGAACCACGTCAAGACGGCGGTCGATGTAGTGAAGGTCTTCCGGGTGGCCCGGATGGTCGAAGATGGGCTGCATGAACGTCTTGCCGGTAACCCCAGGAACAGGGGTTTCGCCGGCCGGGTACACATCGGTGAAGGCAACCATATCGGCCTTATCGAACGCGCAGCCGAACTCGTCGTGCAGCACATCGGTGAACAGCCCGACGCGGGAATAGCGATGCGGCTGGAACAGAACGCACACGCGACGGTAGCCAAGATCGCATGCGGCGGAAATGGTTGCCGCTATCTCGGTGGGATGATGGGCGTAGTCGTCCAATATGGTGACGCCATCGGCCTCGCCCACCAAATCGAAGCGACGGCGCACGCCGGCAAAGCCGCCCATTGCCGAAGCGGCCTTCTGCATGTCGAAGCCCCGCGTGTACAGCAGGGTAAGGACGCCGGCGGCGTTAAGGGCATTGTGACGGCCGGGGTTCTGCTTTATGTGGCAGTTCAGCACCGTGCCGTTTGGCAGCTTCACGTCGAACGAGGTGGAAACGCCCTTCGGGGCATAGTTCGACACCACCGTGTCGCAGCCTTCGCCGAAACCGTAGGTAAGCACCTTGGCGCCGGTGCCGCGGGCCACCTTCACCAGCGCAGCATCATCGCCGCATACCACGGCATAGCCGTCTTCGTGCACGGACCCGATGAAATCGCCGAACAGGCGGTAGATCTCGTCCAGGTCGCTGTAGTGGTCCAGATGGTCGGCCTCGATGTTGGTGACCAGCACCGATGCCGGGTCGAGGTAGGTGAACGACTTGTCGCTTTCGTCTGCCTCAACCACGTAGTACTCGCCCTTGCCGCTGTGGGCATTGGTGCCGTAAGCGCGCACGATGCCGCCGATGAGGAACGTTGGGTCGCATCCCAAATCGTCGAGCACCGAGGCAAGCATGGAAGAAGTAGTGGTCTTGCCGTGGGTACCGGCAACCGCCAGCGTGCTCTTCCCCACCCCAAGGGCAGCAAGCATCTTGGCGCGGTGCCAGATGGGGATGTTGCGGCTCTGGGCTTCCTTGAGCTCGGGGTTGTTCTGGAGGATGGCGGTCGAGACCACCACCACGTCGGGGTCTATGCCTTCAAGGTTTTCGGCCCTCTGGCCAATGAAGATCTTCACCCCTGCTTCGCGCAACTGCTCCGTATAGCGGCTTTCGCGCAGGTCGGAGCCGGATACTTCCATACCCTGGTCCTTGGCAACATGGGCGATACCGCTCATGCCCACGCCTCCGACACCGATGAAGTGAACTTTGTTTATGCGACTCTGCGTCACGGATAACCTCCTTGGGACTGCCCTTTATCTTAGCGGCTGGCGCCAAGGCGGCCCAATCTCACATAACTATTGCGGAATGCCCACGGGCGCACCCGGACGGGGATCCCCCGCCTTGCTACGCACTTCCCTGCGGCTACTTCTTCTTCGCCACGAGCTCCACCACGTCGCACAGGCGGCTGGCGGCGTCTTGGGTTTCGAAGGTGGCTGCGGCCTCGCGCATGCCTGCGCGGGTTTCGGGGTCTTCCAGCAGGGCGAAGACGATGTTCTCGAACTGCGGGTCCTCAACCTTGTCGTCCTTGATGAGCACGGCGGCGCCACGCTGCACGTACTCGGCGGCGTTCACCGTTTGATGGTCGGCCGTGGCATGGGGGAACGGCACCAAGACGGCAGGGATGCAGCGAGCCGAGATCTCGGCCAGCGAAGATGCGCCGGCGCGGGACACGATAAGGTCGGCGGCTGCAAGCGTTTCCCCCATATGGTCTTGGTAGCCCATGGCACGATAACGCTTCTTCTGGTCTTCGGTAAGGGCAAGCGCCTCGTTCACCGTG
This sequence comes from bacterium, assembly GCA_963607675.1. Classification (GTDB taxonomy): domain Bacteria; phylum Actinomycetota; class Coriobacteriia; order Coriobacteriales; family Eggerthellaceae; genus Anaerotardibacter. The sequence continues at coordinate 3,481 of CAVDDI010000091.1, forward strand.
TCAAGCTCCTTGGGGCCGGTGATGTGCACCACATAGACGTTGTCCATTTCCATGAGGCGGTCCTTCATGGCAACCAGCGCGGTGTTGATGTGGCGGGCGCCCAGGCTTCCGCCGAACACCAGCAGCATGGTGGCATCCTGGGGGATGCCCAGGTAATCGCGGCCCTCTTCACGCGTGGCCTTCAGCACCGATGAGCGCACCGGATTGCCCGTTACCAGCACCTTGCTCTGGTCTTTCACGTTGTTGCCCGCAACCTTGTAGGTAAGGCATACGGCAGCGGCGTCCTTGCACAGGAAGTCGTTGGCCATGCCCATGACGGAATTCTGCTCGTGGATAACCAGCGGGATGCCCATGCGCTTTGCCGCCTGCCCCACCGGCAGGCACACATAGCCGCCGAACACCACGACGACATCGGGCTTGATCTCCAAGAACCACTTGGTTGCCTTCTTGGCAGACGAGTTGATCTTCTTCAAGCCCTTGACCAGCGTAAGCGGATGGCTGCGATCGAAACCCGCGGCCTCGAACCCCTTGAACGGGATGCCCGCTGCAGGTACCAGCTTCGATTCCACCCCTGTGGGGGTGCCAGCGTAGAACACCTCATGGCCGTGTTCCTGAAGCACCTCGGCCAAGGCAAGGGCAGGGTTGATGTGGCCGGCAGTGCCGCCACCGGAAAGAACTACGCGCATGGGAGCTACCTCCTTCGAGCCCGACTATTGCGGGCATACGTTGCTTGAGCTGCCGGTGTTCCCGCCTGCAAAGGGCGCAGGACCGAGATCGCGCCGGCATCTAACCGCTGGGATATGCGGATGTCAGACCCTCTTCCACTATAGCCGTTGGCGGAAGCGGGGCGGCTCGGCTCATGACGCTCAGCGGAAACAACCCTCAGGTTGTCGCGCCGCTGACGGTACTCCCCTTCGTTGCTGGACCCGTAGGAAACCGAGAGCAGCGCCCCCACCAGCAGAAGAGAGGAAAGGAGCGAAGATCCGCCCGAGGAAATGAACGGCAAGGGCTTGCCCGTGGTGGGGGCCAGGCCCACCACACAGGAAATGTTCAGGAACGCCTGGAACACGATCATCACGGTAAGGCCCGCCGCGAAGAGGGACATGAAGGGGGTGCGCGCCTGCTTGGCGATCCTGAAGCCGCCTATCAAGAAGAACATGAATGCCACGATGACCAAGAGCGACCCTAGAAGGCCCATCTCCTCGCCCACGATGGCGAAGATGAAGTCGGTTTCCGCCTCGGGCAGGTACAGAAGCTTCTCGTAGGAATTGCCCACGCCCACGCCGAACAGCCCGCCGGAAGCCAGGGCCTTGAAGGAATGCACCAGCTGGTATCCCGTGTTCTGGGCATCGGCCCAAGGGTCGGAGAAGTTCATCAGACGCTGCATGCGGTAAGGGGCGGCAACGACGGCAATCAGACCCGCCACAGCCATGATCAGGAAAATGGCGGCGGTAGCGCGCCAGGAAAGCCCGCCCAGCCAAACAACGACGAAGACCCCAACCAAGCAGATGATCGTGGTGCCCAGGTCGGACTGGGCAGCGAACACGAAGGCGAACAGGGGAAAGCCGATAACCAAAAGGCCCTTTACCGCGGCGGTACGCACATCGAGGCTTCCCTCCCGGAACTCCTCGACGAAGCGGGCCGCCATCATAACGAAGGCGATCTTGGCGAACTCGGATATCTGGATGGACACGGGGCCGATAACCAGCCAGCGCTTAGCGCCCAGGCCAACGGTACCCGCCAGAAACGTGAGCAGCAAAATGGCAATGCAGGCCACGTAAAACCAATTGCCGATGCTCCCGCGCCAGGCATCTTCGCCGACGAACTTCGCCACCGCAACGGCCAAAGCCGTTCCGATAACGGCGAATACGCACTGTTTGATGGCTTCACCCAGCGGGTCTCCCTGTTCGACGAGCGAGGTGATGGAAGAAGAGGAGTACACCATAACGAGGCCAACCACCAGCAAGTACAAGGTGGAAAGGATAACCATCAACCTGGGTACCATCTCTTGCGCCGGAGCGCTTTTGAGGAACGATCTTGAGGGCGATTTGCTGCGTTTGGGTTCTGTTTTCCGCTCTCGGGACATCGTTTGCTCAAGCACCCCGCTTCGCAGCTCGCTGAGCTACCAGGCCCTTGAACACCTCGCCGCGCTCCTCGAAGCAGCTGAACTCATCGAAGGAAGAGCATGCCGGCGAAAGCGTGAGGATATCGCCCGGCTGGGCATGGGACAGGCCCTCGTCCAAGGCCGATTCGAGGTTTGCGGCCGAGTACACCGGCAGGCTTGCGCCTTCGAATGCCTTCAGGAAGCGCTCGCCCGCCGCACCGAAGCACACCACTGCCTTGCAGTGCTCTTCGGCGCCTGCCACCAGTTCGGCAAGGTCGGTGCCCTTGTCGCAGCCGCCCAGGAGAACAATGGGTCGCTGCTTGCCGAACGCTGCCAGGGCCTTCAGGGTGGCATCGACGTTGGTGGCCTTGGAATCGTTGTAGCACTGCACGCCCTGCACCGTGCCGCAGGGCTCGATGCGATGTTCCAGCGGAGCGAACGACTTCAAGCCTTCCACGATCTTGGCGTCATCGCACCCAAGGGCAATAGCCGCAGACGCGGCCGCCAGGGCGTTCGACGCGTTGTGCTCGCCCTTTATCTGCAGGTCCGACTCGCTGCACAGGACATGCTTGACACCCTTGAAATCAACCGTGAGCACGCCTTCGTCCAGGAAGGCGCCAGCAGCAGAGCCGCATGCGTCTTCGCGCATGTTCTCGTGCAGGCCGCGGCAGGTTCCCATAGGGATGTAGTCGAAGCCCTGATCGGCGGCGATAACGGCCTTGATCATCTTCACGTCGGCGCGGACCACGTCGTTGGTGGCGTCGAGCACCACCGTGCAGCCCTTGCCGCAGTTGGCGTAGATCTTGCGCTTGGCATCTGCGTATGCCTCGAAGCTGCCGTGCCACTTCAGGTGATCGGGCGTGATGTTCAGGAGGACCGCCACATCGGGCCTGAAGTCAACGGTTGAGGCAAGCTGATACGAGGACACCTCGGCCACATAGCAGTCCACCTTGCCGGAAGCGACCGCCTCCAGGCAGGTATCGCCGATGTTGCCTACCGCTGCAGCGCGCTTGCCGCACACCTGCAGGATATGGGCAGCAAGCGAAGTGGTGGTGGTTTTGCCGTTGGTGCCCGTGATGGCAACCCATACGGAATCTGCGGCGCTTTCACGCCAAGCAAACTCGACTTCGCTGACTATCTGGGCAGAAGCCGCCTTGGCGGCTTGGTAGAAATCCGAGTTCTCGGAGATGCCCGGGCTCACGATGCACAGATCGAACCGCTCGGAGAATTCCTGGGTGTCGAAGAGCACCGTTGCGCCCTTGGCCTGAAATCCGGCAGCGGCGGCGCGGGATGCGTCGTTCGCCTGGCCGGCGGCGATGACCAGATCGCTCACACGCGATCCCAGCAGTGCGGCGCAATACGAGGCTGCCGCCTTGCCGGACTTGCCCAAACCCAGGATGAGCACCTTCCCCAGCGAGCTGGGGGCCTTTTTCTTTGAAGCGTCGAAAGCAGCAGTCATGTCCTACCCCATCAAAGTTTTTGCGAAATACAGGCAGAAGCCC
>CAVDDI010000092.1:0-7067 GCA_963607675.1 bacterium
ATGGCGGTTACGGCCTGCTGAAGGCCAAGGACGAATAAACCCGCCCAGCCCTAAACGCAGTAGAGGGTCGCTCACCAACGTGAGCGACCCTCTTTCTTTATGCTCGGATTTTCTATTCACCGTCGGAAAGGCGGCTGAGGAACGCCTTGGTGCGGTTGTGCTGCGGGTTGTTGATAACCTGCTGCGCCGGGCCTTCCTCCACTATCACACCACCGTCCATGAAGGCAACGCGGTCGGCCACGTCGCGGGCAAAGGCCATCTCGTGCGTGACGATGACCATGGTCATGTGCTCTTCGGCCAGCTCGCGGATAACGCGCAGCACTTCCTGGGTAAGCTCGGGGTCCAGCGCGGAAGTGGGCTCGTCGAAGAAGAGCACATCGGGGTCGAGCGCCAGGGCGCGCGCGATGGCAACGCGCTGCTGCTGGCCGCCGGAAAGCTCGCAGGGAACCATGTCCTCCTTGTTGGCCAGGCCCATCTTCGCCAACAGCTCGCGGCCCTTTGCCAGGGCCTCTTCCTTGGGGCGCTTCTGCACGCTGATAAGCGCATCGGTGACGTTCTGCAGCACCGTGAAATGCGGGAACAGGTTGAAGTTCTGGAACACCAGCCCATAGCGCTTCTTTGCCTGGGCAAGCACTTCCTTTCCGCCGTAGACGGCCTTGCCCGCCTTGTCTTCGGCGACCTGTAGGTCGCCATAGGCAAGCGAGCCGGAATCCAACGTTTCCAGCAGCGTCATGCAACGCAAAAGCGTGGACTTGCCACCGCCCGAAGGGCCGATGATGGAAAGCACATCTCCCTGAGCAACCGTGAGCGATATATCTTTCAGGACCTCATTGCTGCCGAACGCCTTGCGCGCGTGCGACAGGTTTACAACCGGCATGTTCGCCATGGTGGTACCTCTTTCCTAATGCCCGCGGGCTAGTCGTGGTAGTAGGACAGCTTCTTCTCGACGCGGCCCAGGATGAACTCGATAAGCAAGCAGAAACCCCAGTAGATAAGCGCTGCCAGCGCATAAGGCATCATGGACACCACGCTTGCGGAAATGGACTTCGCCACCGAGAACATCTCGGCCATACCCAGCACGAATGCCAAGGACGTGTCCTTCACCAGGGTGATGATCTCGTTGCCCATGGCAGGCAGGATGCGCTTGATAACCTGCGGGAGCACGATCTTGAAGAACGTCTGCGAGCGTGTGTAGCCCAAAACCAAGGCAGCCTCGTACTGCCCCTTCGGGATAGACTGGATGCCCGAGCGGTAGATCTCGGCGAAATAGGCAGAGTAATTCAGGATGAAGCCGATGGCGCAAGCGGCGTACTTCCATTCAGTGCCCATGTTCATCCCAAACAGGTAATACGGGCCGAACATGAATGCCATGAGCTGCAGCATAAGCGGCGTGCCGCGCAGGATGGAGATGTAGAACTGCGCCAGAAGCGAAAGCGGCCTGAACTTGCTCATGCGCGCAAGAGCCACCACAATGCCCAACGGCAACGAGCCCACCAACGTGACCACGAAGATCCACGCGGAAAGCCCTAGGCCCTCTACCAGGGCGCCGAACATAACGCTAAGTTCCATACGTTCCTCCTGCTTTTGCATCCCGGCCCGCGCTGCGGCGCAGGCGCCTCATCTGCAGTGAATGAGCCCAACCGGGCAAACCCATCCGCAAACGCAACAAAGGGCGGAGGTTGCCCTCCGCCCGTTTTCGAGCCGCTTTAGCGCTGCCGCACCAAGCGGCCCGATTCGCTTTGCTTACTTAAGCACCCAGTTATCGGCGCTCATGCCGTAATCGGCATACTTCTCGATGAGCTTTTCAACGGTGCCGTCGTTGTACATTTCCTTCAGCGTGTCGGTAACCTTCTGGGCCAGGGCATCTTCGCCCTTCTTGAAGCCCACGGCATAGTGCTCGGAGCTCAGCGGGTCAAGCTGCTCGTAGGCGTCGGGCTTGGCGGCAATCTGGTACTGGGCGATGGAAAGGTCGCAGGCAACGGCATCTACCATGCCGGACTCAAGCTGCATGAAGGCGTTGTTGTAATCGGGCAGGGTCTGCAGATCCTTGAAGGTATCGGCCAGTTCCTTCTGGTCGCCTTCAAGCACGTCGAGCGCGGCGGAGTCGGCCTGGGTTACCACGGTCTTGCCGGCAAGGTCGGAAAGGCTGCTGATACCGGAATCCTTCTTCACCACCACAACCTGCTCGTTGAGCATGTAGGGCTCGGAGAAGGTGTAGTTGTCTTCGCGGCCCTCAAGGGTGAAGCCGTTCCAGATGCAGTTGATGGTGCCCTGGTTCAGCAGCGCATCCTTTGCGTCCCAGTCGATGGCCTCAAGCTGGATATCCCAGCCGTTGCGCGTGGCAACTTCCTGGGCAAGGTCAAGGTCGAAGCCGGTGGGCTGGTTGTTCTCGTCCATGAAGCCGTAGGGCGGGTAACTGTTGTCGAAGCCGACGACGAGCGTGTTGTTGGCAGGAGCGCCGTCGCTGCTGGACTGGCTTGACTGGTTGGAGCTGCAGCCGGCAAGGAGTGCTGCGGATAGGCATGCCACGCAGGCGACCGCCAGCACCGAAAGGAACTTCTTCTTCATTGGTACCTCATTTCAGTGGCTTCCATGCCTAGCGCAGGCCATTGCTTCGCCAGGCGGACTCGGAAGGACTTTACTTAACTAAAGCAGGCTGCAGTATAGCACAGTAGAGTGCTGTACCAACAAAGGGGCAGGGGCATTTCCCCATCTGGAAACATTGGGCTAGGCGAACGGGTTGCCCAACATCCGCACGTTCCCTCAAAACAGGGTGCAGTCCCTTCGCAAATAGGGAAAATGGAGTAGAATCCGAGCCATGGATACACAGATCAACATACGCATGGCAACCGAGGCCGACGCGCCCGCGCTGCTGGATATCTACACCCCCTACGTTCTGGAAACGGCGGTGACGTTCGAGATCGAGCCGCCTTCGTTGGAGGATTTCACGGCTCGCATCGCCCACGTGCTGGAGCGCTACCCCTACATCCTTGCAGAGAAGGACGGCGAGGTTCTGGGATACGCCTACGCAAACGCGTTCCGCCCGCGCGCGGCCTACTCGCATGCCGCGGAAAGCTCTATCTACATCCGCAAGGACCTGCGCAACCGCGGCTTGGGCCGCAGGCTGTACGAAGCGCTGGCGAAGCTGCTGTTGCTGCAGAACGTCTTCAACATGGAAGCGTGCATCGCCCACTGCGACCCGGCCGACGAGTACGTGCCCGCCGCAAGCCGCCTGTTCCATACCCGCTTGGGCTTCAAGCATGCCGGCAGCTTCAAGCACTGCGCTCTGAAGTTCGGCCGTTGGTACGACATGATATGGATGGAACGCATCCTGGCCCAACGCGAGCCGCAGGAAACCAGCCCTTTCAGGCCGATATCCGACATCGACGCGCCTTACATCGACGCCATCCTGAACAAGGCCTAGCCTTCAAAGCCGAGCATACGAACCGAATCCAAGAGCCGCCACTGTGCGACTCTTCTTCCGCGAATGCGGGGAACTGCGGGCGGACAGACCCCCACCCGTGCCCGAAAGCACACGGCAGCGCACGAAGCGGGGCGGCTCCGAGCGGCGCTTTTCCCTAGCGCACCTTCGCCAGAGCGAGCACCAGCGTGAGCACGCCGAACAAGCCCGAAACGGCGAAGGCGGCATGGTAGCCAGCCGTGCCGGGCAAAAGGGTTATGGCGAATACCATGAGCGCTGTTCCCAGTGCCGCGCAAGCCTGGCGCGCAGCGGTTGAAAACGAAGAACCATCGGTCATGATGGCATGGGGAAGGTCGGCCAAGCCCCACGAAGTAAGAGGCCCTATCAGCCCGGAAACGCCTGTTGCGCGCACGCCCTGCAGCACGATGATGAGCCAAAACGGCGTAGCCTCGTCGATAAACGCCATGGAAACGGCACCCAACGCCAAGCACGCTGCGGCAACCGTTATAACCGGGCGCCCGCCGATGCGGTCCACCAGATACCCTGCCAGCGGGTTCACCACAAGCGCGGCAACCGTTCCGGGCAGCAGGGAGAGGCCCGCTTCCAACGCCGTGCCGCCCCATTGCCCTTCCACGAACAGCGGCAGCACCAGCGTGATGCCCATATAACAAGCGAACAAGCAGTTCCCTGCCCAGAAGCTTACGCGGAAGCGCCACGACCTGAAGATATCAAGATGGATAAGCGGTGCCTCGATCCGCTTCTGCCTAAGCAGGAACAGCACCAAGAACAGTGCGCCCACCAGCACCGGAGCCCAAACCAGCGGGCTTTCGAAGCCGTAGCTGGAAGCATCGGTGAACCCCAACAGCAGCCCACCGAACCCCAACGCCGAGGCAACAAGCGAAGGAACATCGAGCTTCGCATTCGCATCCAAGCAGGGCTTGCGCCGGATGAGCACGGCGGCGGCCACGGCGAGCATCAGCGAGCACAGGGCCAACGCCACGAAGAAGCTGCGCCAGCCGCCCCACCCTATCATCCAGCCGCCGATGGTGGGGCCGATGTTGGGGGCAAACCCCATGGCGATTCCCGCTATGCCCATAACGGTGGCGCGCCTGTCGGGCGGGAACGACGTCATGGTGACGCTGATCATCATGGGCATGGTGATGCCGGCCGAAACCGCCTGAAGCACACGCCCGGCAATGAGCAAGGGAAAGCTCACGGCAAGCGAGTCCACCACCGCGCCCACGAAAAGCAGCGCCAGGGCACCAACGACCAGGCTTTTCAGCCGGTAGCGGCGCATGAGGAAGGTGACCGCAGGCACGGTGATGCCCAGCACCAGCATATAGAGCGTGGTAACCCACTGCCCCAGCGCGGTTTCCACACCGAAGTCATCGGCAATGCCGGTGAACATGGCGTTGAGGGCGGTTTGGGAAAGGTTGCCCAGGCATGACCCCAGGATGATGATGGAGATGAGCAGGATAACGTGCCTCATATCCTGCTCGCCAGCTTGTTGCCGGCCCTGCTGCATGGCGCCCCTCCCCTCTTCTTCGGCATGCCCGTTTCGGCCATCGGCTCTTGCCGTTGGCGGCGATACGCCTTCGATTATCGCACCGTCGCAGCGCCTTCGCCGCGAAGCCATCACCAGAGGGCGGCGAAATCGGCAAGGCAGCGCACGCAAAATGCCCTTCGCGCCGTGCTTCGCTGCCCCAGCTTCAGGGAAGAAAGGAGGCACGCCGGCATCTTCCCCGGGCTCCAGTAAGCCTGAAACATGCAGGTTCAGCGCTTTCCGAATGCAGGCGCCCGGCAGCATGCCATACTTCAATGGACCACTCTCCCCAGGAAGGCCCCATGATCCCACTCAAGGAACTGCCAAAGCTATCGCGAACCCAGATCGTTGTGCTCGGCTGGGTTGCCGTTGCCATCATGGCGGGTGTGATCTTCTGGATCTCGGCCAACACAGGCGAATCCGTGAATCACAAGATGGGGGTTATATCCACAACGAAGAAGGTGCTTGCAACAGGGGCGAAGGCCGTAAGCGGCCATGATGTGGACGTTTCGCCGGTGGGCCACTTCACCGAGTACCTGATATTCGGCGCGCTGCTGTTCAACGCCCTGCGCCTTCACCTGGGAACCAAGCGCACGCTTACCCTAGTGCTTGCCGTCGGCATAGCCAGCGCCTATGGGGTTACCGACGAATGGCACCAGTACTTCGTTCCCGATCGCAGCTGCGACCCGGCCGACTGGGCGGTAGACACCATCGCCGCCCTTTGCGGCGCATCGCTTGCGCGCTTGGGCCTGAAGCGGCTGCAAGAGTAAACCGCGTTCCCCTGGCAGGTCGTTTCAGCAACAGGATGGAACGCCGGGCGCGATGCTAGCGCGAACGGTACTGACCCGCCACGAAACGGTCTATGTCCAGCTCCGTAAGCTCGCGAACAGCCACATCGCACACCGCGTCAAGCTGATCGAAAGTGCCCGCAATGTCCGAGTCGTAGATGCCCACCGCGCCGAACTTGCGGCTCTTCAGCACCTTAGCCGCATACAGGGCATCCTCGAAGCCCCAGGTGCCGCGCGATTCCGAGTGCATCACCGCCTGCGCATGCATCACGGCAAGGGGTCCGCGCTTGGTTATACCCAGGTCGGCCGCCGAAACAACCTCCACGAACAGATCGTAGATGCCGGCCCGCTCAAGGCCGAGCTTCAGCAAGGCGCCAGGGCTCGAAGAAACGATGGTCATGGGGATGTTGCGCCTGTGCAGCTCCTTCACCAGCTCAACGGCGCCCTTTCGCGGCTGCGACTCGTTGGCGTAGAAGATCTGCAGCTCTTCGAACATGAGCCGCTGCACATCGGCCACGCTTTCGCCCAGGCCATGCTGCTCATGGAAGAACCGCGCCGTCTGCAGCGGCGTGTTGGCGTTCAGGATGTCCATGTCTTCAGGTGTAAGGCTCAAGCCTGCCCGTTCGGCGACCATGCGCTCAAGGTTGTGCCAGACACCCATGGTGTCAAGCAGGGTTCCGTCGCAGTCGAATATCACGCCTTCAACTTCTTGGGTACGCACGGGCGCTCCTTTACGGTAGGTGTTCCTTGCCTCTAGCCTTATGAAGCCAGAGTAAGGATGCCGGCGCAAGCGCAGAACGGTTAATTCCTGGTTAGAAAAAGGAACAACCCGCCGGGGATGGCGGGTTGTTCCTTCGTTCACACTCTTGTTCAAAAGCAAGAGGATCCGTTCGAGGAGCGAGGCTTCCGGCAGATCAAAGGACAAAGCAGTGACGGCATCCCACATGAGCCCGAAGAAGATGCCATCGATGAAGAGGTGTAGAAGTTCTCCACCGGAAGTATCTCGCTTCCTCAAAGTTAACCATAGCTAATTTAACCAATAGAAAGTTAGCCGTCAATAACTTTTTTGGGAAAATCGCTTACCGCCGAAAAAGCACCGTTCAAGAAAGAAGCACCCCACCTGGGGAATTAGCCTCAGGTGGGGTGCCATCGATCACGCTGGGATGATGCGACAGCGCTACTTGACGGTGAGCACCGGGATGTCCACCGCGCGCAACAGGCCGTAGCTGACGCTGCCCAGCATGCCGCGGATGGCGCCCACGCCACGACGGCCCATGACCACCAGGTCGCAGTTGCGCTCCTTCGCGTACGATAC
>CAVDDI010000093.1:0-6992 GCA_963607675.1 bacterium
GGCCGGTAGAGCGAGCATGGATCTTGTCATCTACCATGTGGCCCAGCTTCATGATGTAGGTCTGACCGCAGGTGATGGGCTCACGGAAACGTTCGCCGGTGCGGCCATCGTAGAGCCACGCCTTGCCGGTGCGGGAAAGCTGCGGAACGAACTCGTCACGCGCCTTGTCGCCGTACTTGGCATGGTTGATGTTGATGAGGTTGCGGTTGGCAGCCTCGATGGCGTTGGAGATCTCTTCCTCGGTTGCGCCGTCGAATACCGGGGTCGCAACGTACTGCGGGCCCTCTACCGGCTCGGTGGACTCGGGGTCGTCGGACCAACCCCACTTGGCAGCCCAGCCAAGGTGATTCTCAAGCAGCTGGCCGACGTTCATACGGGAAGGTACGCCCAGCGGGTTCAGCATGACATCGATCGGGGTGCCGTCTGCCAGGTAAGGCATGTCCTCGACGGGGAGCACGCGGGAGATAACGCCCTTGTTGCCGTGACGGCCAGAGAGCTTGTCGCCCTGCTGGATCTTGCGCTTCTGCGCAACGAACACGCGAACGAGCTCGTTGACGCCCGGGGCCAGCTCATCGCCGTTGGCGCGGGAGGAGCGAACCACGTTGATAACGCGGCCACCGGAGCCATGGGGCACCTTCAGGGACGTGTCGCGAACCTCACGGGCCTTCTCGCCGAAGATGGCGCGCAGCAGGCGCTCTTCAGCGGTGAGCTCGGTTTCGCCCTTCGGGGTTACCTTGCCAACCAGGACATCGTTCGGGAACACCTCTGCGCCGATGCGGATGATGCCGTCGGCGTCCAGATCGGAGATCATGTCCTCGGAGATGTTAGGCACCTCGCGGGTGATCTCCTCAGGGCCGAGCTTGGTGTCACGGGCATCGATCTCGTACTCGGAGATGTGGATGGACGTAAGCAGGTCTTCTGCCACAACGCGCTCGGACACGATGATAGCGTCCTCGTAGTTGTAGCCTTCCCACGGCATGTAGGCAACCATGAGGTTCTGGCCAAGGGAGAGCTCGGCGTTGTCGCACGAGGGGCCGTCGGCCAGGACGTCGCCGGCATACACTTTGTCGCCCTTGCGGACGATGGGCTTGTGGTTCATGCAACCGGACTGGTTGGAACGCTGGAACTTCGGGATGAGGTACTCATCGTACTCGCCGTCTTCGCGCTCGATGATGATGGTCTGGCCATCGACGTAATCCACCACGCCGGCGTTCTGGGCAACCAGGACCTCACCGGAGTCAACGGCGATACGGTGCTCGATGCCCGTGCCGACCAAGGGGGCATGGGGCTTGAGCAGCGGCACTGCCTGACGCTGCATGTTGGAGCCCATCAGTGCGCGGTTTGCGTCGTCGTGCTCGAGGAACGGGATGAGCGAGGTTGCGACAGAGGTCATCTGACGCGGGGAAACGTCCATGTAGTCCACGCGGTCGACGGTGACTTCCTCGGGCTCGCCGAAGACGCCCTTGGAGTCGCGGGTGCGGCACAGCAGGCGCTGGGAGGCCACGAAGTTGCCCTCCTCGTCGGTGTAACCGAAAATGCGCGTCTCGGGGTCGAAGCGCTCGTTCGCCTGGGCGATGGTGTGCTTCTCTTCCTCGTCTGCGGTGAGGTAGTCAACCTCGTCGGTGACCTTGCCGTCGACAACGCGGCGATACGGAGCCTCGATGAAGCCGTAGTCGTTCACGCGGGCGAAGGTGGCCAACGAGCCGATAAGGCCGATGTTCGGACCTTCAGGGGTCTCGATCGGGCACATGCGGCTGTAGTGGGAGTTGTGTACGTCGCGAACCTCGAAGCCGGCGCGCTCACGCGAAAGGCCGCCAGGGCCCAGAGCGGAAAGACGGCGCTTATGAGTAACGCCTGCTGCGATGTTGGACTGGTCCATGAACTGGGACAGCTGGGAAGAACCGAAGAACTCCTTGATGGCTGCCACGATGGGGCGGATGTTCACCAGGGACTGCGGCGTGATGTCGTCAGGCTCCTGCATGCTCATGCGCTCGCGCACAACGCGCTCCATACGGGAAAGGCCGATGCGGAACTGGTTCTGGATCAACTCGCCGACCGTGCGGATACGGCGGTTGCCGAAGTGGTCGATGTCGTCTACCTGAACACCCTCGGCGCCGTCGTGGAGGCCCACGATGTAGCGCATGGTTGCGATGATGTCTTCCTGCGTGAGGGTGGAGGCGTCGTTCTCAGCGTCGAAGCCGAGCTTCTTGTTGATCTTGTAGCGACCCACTTTCGCCAGGTCGTAGCGCTGCGGATTGAAGAACAGGCCATCAAGCAACGTACGGGCGGAGTCGATCGTGGGGGGCTCGCCGGGACGGAAGCGGCGGTACAGCTCGATAAGCGACTCTTCCTTGGTGGTGGCAGGGTCGCGGTCGAGGGTGCGGATAACCATCTCGGAATCGCCGAGCACCTCGATGATCTCCTCGCGGGTCTCGGCGATGCCGAGGGCGCGCAGAAGAAGCGTTGCGGGCTGCTTGCGCTTGCGGTCGATGCGGACCGAAAGGATATCGCGCTTGTCGGTCTCGAACTCGAGCCATGCACCACGGGAAGGGATGACCTTCGCGTTGTAGATGGTCTTGTCGGACGTCTTGTCGCGCTCAGACGAGAAGTAGACGCCGGGGCTGCGCACCAACTGAGACACGACGACACGCTCGGTGCCGTTGATGATGAAGGTGCCGCGCGGGGTCATGAGCGGGAAGTCGCCCATGAAGACATCCTGCTCCTTGATCTCGCCCGTTTCACGATTGATGAAGCGGATCTCTGCGAAAAGCGGTGCCTGATACGACACATCACGCTCTTTGCATTCGTCTACACTGTACTTCGGCTCGCCGAATTCATGCTTACCGAACTCAACACACATATCCTTGGTGTTGGATTCGATGGGGCTGATGTCTGCGAACGCATTCGTCAGGCCATCTTCCATGAACTTCTTGAAGCTCTCCGTCTGGATGGCGATAAGGTTGGGCACATCCATGACGGCAGGGATCTTCGCGAAGCTGCGACGAGTCCTATAACGGCTGGTGGAATCGGGGTTTTTAGACTGAACCACGAGTCATTTCCTCCTTCGTTGCAACCGGTTGATTTGCAAAAAGACACAATCTAATAAAATACTTTCCCCCACCCCTGCCGTCAAGGGAAAAAAACTTCAACTATGAATTAATTGTGTTTGTTCAGAAACAAAGAAGCCGCCCCGCAGGGGGACGGCTTCATCAGATCGCTGACGGTTGCGGCAACGGGGCTACTGGAAATCGTAGAGGTCCTTGGTGGCAACCTTGAAGTCCTCGTAAACCTCCGCGGCGATGGCGTCATCGAGCACCAGCTCAAACGCCGAAGGCTGGCCTTCCTCGTCGAACTCGGTAACCTCGAGGATGGTAACCTCGCCCGAGCCGCCCGCCTCTTCCCCATCGGCGATGGCGTAGAAGAACCCATAGCGGCGGTCATTATGGATGATCAGCCCCAAGAACTCGAGGTTGACGGTATCGCCCGACTCGTCCTGGAACGTGAATACGGTGCCCTCCTCTACCGGTGGGGCGAAATTCGGTGCACTGCCTTCTCTCATTGCTTCTTCTTCCTTCTATAGTGGATGGGCTCGCTCTTCGCGGGCTTCTTGCCCTTCGGCTTCGATGCTGCTTCGCTCTTCCCGTTGCAAGCCTCTGCGTTATTGGCCTCAGTTTCGGCAACGGCAACAGGGGCAACGGCTGCTGCGGCACCATCGGCGGCAGGAAGCAGCGGGGTGGATGCGAACGTGAAACGAGTGATTGCGGTGCCGTACTTCTTGGTGAGCTTGGCGTTCTTGGGCTCGCGCGACTTCCACATGGCGAACAGCGGGGTTGCCACACCGATAGAGGAATATGCGCCGGCGATCAGACCGACCGACATGGCGAACGCGAAGTCCTTTAGGGTCTCGCCGCCGAACAGCAGCATGCCCAGAACGGGGACGAACGAGGTGATGGTGGTGTTCACAGAGCGGATGAATACCTGGTTGAGCGAATGGTTGGCCATGGACATGAACGTCCACTTCGCATCGGAGCTCTTCATGTTGTCGCTGATGCGGTGGAACACGACCACCGTGTCGTAGAGCGAGTAGCCCAAGATGGTGAGCAGTGCGGCGATGGTGTTCGGCGTAACCTCGCGGCCAACAAGCGCGTAGACGCCCACCACGATGATGAGGTCATGCAGCAAGGCCACAACGGCAATGATGCCCATCTTGTACTCAAAGCGGATAGCGATATAGGCGATGATCAGCAGCAGCGATACCGCGAACGCGATGGCCGAGGACTCGATAACGCTCTGACCCCAGTCAGGGCCCACCGTGGAAACCTCGTAGCTGTCGGTGCTCAGGCTCAGCTCAGAGGCAACCTTGTTGGCCATCGTGCTGGCCTGCTCTGCCGAGGTGGTGGTGGTACGGACCAGGAAGCCCTCCGAGCCGTTGGAGGAAGTGGTCTGCACCACGGCATCCGGCTCGCCCGCGTCGTTGAACGCCGTGCGCATATCCTCGATGGAAACGTTCTCGGCGTTGTTGAAGGTGATGGACGTGCCGCCCACGAACTCGATGCCGAACTCCAGGCCCTTCACGCAAACCGTGGCGATGGATGCGACAACCAGCACCGCCGATATGGAGAGGAACACCTTGCGGATGCCGAGGAAGTTGATATCGCGCTTGATGAAGCGACCCTTCAGCTGATCGAAGGTCTTATGGGCAACGGATTTCTTCTCCTCCTCGGACTCGGTGGAGGGATGGAGCTCCGTGCCGGTGAACTCGCTGCGAAGCTCGGCGTAGACCGGCGCAGCCTGCTGGCTGTCCTTGATGCCCCAGAAGCCCGGGTGATGGGCTATGGAATGCGGAGCCAGGAGGCGGATAAGGGGAGCCTTCAGCAAGAGCATCATGACGATGTCGCAGGCGATGCCCAGCGCAAGGGTAAGGCCGAAGCCCTTTACCGAGGCGGACGCAAGGAAGAACAGGGTGAGCGCGGAGACCAGGGAAACCAGGTCGGCATCGATGGAGGTCTCGATGCCATGGCGAACACCCGTTATGGACGCGGCGCGCACGCTTCGGCCCATGCGTATCTCTTCGCGGAAGCGCTCCAAAACCAAGATGGAGGAGTCGGCCGCCATACCGATGGTAAGCACGATACCGGCGATGCCGGCAAGGGAAAGGGAGAACATGCCGAACCAGGAAAGCGTGGCCAGCAAGCCCAGATAGAACACGGCGAACACACCCATTGCTGCCGCAGTGAGCAGGCCAAGGCCATGGTAGAAGCACAGCAAGTAGAGCATAACCAGCGCAAGGCCGAGGATGGCGACGATGAGGCCGCTGTACAGCGCATCTTGCCCGAGCGTCGGGCCAACAACCTGGCTCTGCTCGTAATGGAAGCTCACCGGCAGCGAGCCAGACTCGAGCACGGTCTGCAGCGACTGCGCCTCTTCGAGCGTGTAGTTGCCGGTGATGGAAACCTGCCCACCGGTGATCTCGGACTGCACCGCAGGCGCAGACTGGATCTGGTTGTCCAAGATGATGACGATCTGCCCGTTGTCGGGGGCGAGCTCACGAGTGGCGTCGGCGAATGCCTGGGTTCCGGCAGAGTCGAGGGTGATATTCACCGAGTAGTACTGGCTGGTATCGGATGCCTTGTCCACCGTTACGCGCGTGATGTTCTCACCGGTGATGAGCGGGGTGTAGGTGCCCGAGGTTACGCTGCGGTACGTGGTGGTGCCGGTTTTGAATGAGTTGCCGAAGTCGTCGGAAACAGTGCCCTGCTGTATATAGGTGCCGTTGGTGATAGCCGTCTGATCCGCTTCGTTGGTAAACGAATCGGCGCGGGCGAACTCGAGCTTGCCGGTTTTGCCGATTGTGCTCAGCGCCTTCTCCGTATCGGTTGCACCGGGGATCTGGACCAGGATCTGGTCGTTGCCCTGAACCGCCACCGTGGCCTCGGAAGCGCCGAGGGCGTTGACGCGCGACTCGATGATAGAGCGCGACTTCTCCATGTCTTCCTTGGTTACGTCTTCCCCATCGGTGCTCTGAGCAGAGAGGACAACCGAAAGGCCGCCCTGGATATCGAGGCCCTGGTTGATCTTCTCGTTCGGCGGCGTGAACATGAACACCGAGCCGATGACGATGAGGGTGGTTATCACCAGCAGCCAAACGTTGCGGCGGTTCCTATTGCCCCCCGTCAGCTTTGCGCGCTCTTTCTGGCGCTGCGCGGTATGCTTCTTCGCCGCCTTCTCGCGCTCCTTGCGACGCTTATCGCGCTCCTTTGCGCGCTTCTTCTGCTCGGGGGTGAGCTTAGCGGCCTCATTGGAGGCGCTGCCTTCCTTCCCCACTTCTTCCTTGCTGGATTCGTCAGCCATGCTGTTCCTTCTTGGGTTGGATGCAGCATGCGTCCAAGATCACGAACGCAGGGATGCTGCATGTCTACCTACTATTACTTTCAAAATAGGTACTTTACCGCACGAAAGCCCTCATTGAGGGCAGAAGAGCGTTCCTAAACCGTCTTTGCAAAGAATACGCAGCTCGCTGAACACGAGTGCACCAGTACAGTACCGCCCCACGGCCTCAACCGAAACGAACCGATGCCGCAGCCGAGCGGGACTGCCGGACCGACAGGGCATTCGCCCCCAAACACAAAAGAGCCCGGGCGAACCCGGGCTCTTCGAGCGATCTTGCGAGCAGGCTAAACCGAAAGGCTTAGTGCTTGTCGACCGAGTGATCCTCGCCAACGATGACGTGACGGTTGGGATCGTATACCAGGCCGCCGTGCTCCTTGCCGAAGAACATGAGGTTGGCGTTTGCCGTGCCCTCGATGAACACAAGGTAGCCATGCAGCATGGTGAAGATGATGAACACGAACATCATGAAGTAGTGGATGATGCGCATGCTCATTGCGCCGCCGACCAGGGCGGTGCCGGCTGCGAAGAAGTCCCACTCGGAGGTGGGGATCCACAGGCAGAAGCCGGTGTAGGCCATGATAAGGATCAGGACGGAAACCGCC
>CAVDDI010000094.1:0-6831 GCA_963607675.1 bacterium
CAAGCGCCCCCTCCGCCTTAAGGGGCGGAGGGGGCGAGGAGAAAGGAAAGGCTTGTTGAGGCGTCGGCCCTTACGAGTCGGAGCCGAGCGTCACGTTCACCGTGGATTCCTGGCCGTCACGATTGTAGGTAACGGATACCGTGTCGCCCACATTGTGGGAGCGAACCGCAAGCACCAGGTCGGTGGAGGAGCTTATCGTGGTATCGCCGCACTTGGTGATGATGTCGCCCACCTGGATGCCCGCGTTGGCAGCGGAAGAGCCCGCGCTCACGCTGGTAACGTAGGCGCCGGAGCTGACCGAGAGGTTGTAGCGTTGCGCGATCTGGCTGTTCACCGTGGTGCCGGAAACGCCGAGCTGGGCATGGGACGGGGTCTTGCCATCGATGATCTGCTGGGCGATGTTCATGGCATAGTCAACCGGGATGGCAAAGCCCACGCCCGAGCTGGAACCGGAAGAAGAGGCAATGAGCGTGTTCACGCCGATGAGCTTGCCGTCCTTGTCAACCAGGGCGCCGCCAGAGTTGCCCGGGTTGATGGCCGCGTCGGTCTGGATCATGTTCGTGTACACGGCGCTCGAACTGCTGGAGGAACTGCTGTTGGAAGAGTTCAGCGCAGAGGTGGTGCGGCTGGTGGCGGAAACGATGCCGGTGGAAACGGACTGCTCAAGGCCGAACGGGCTGCCCACCGCCATGACCCATTCGCCAACGGAAAGATCGGAGGAGGAGCCGATCTCAATGGCGGTGAGGCCGGTTGCGTCGATCTTCAGGACGGCAAGGTCGCTGGACTCGTCGGTGCCGACAACCGTTGCCGTGTACTCAGAGCCCGAAGCGTTGACTTTGAGCTGATCGGCGCCCTCGATGACGTGGTAGTTGGTAAGGATGTACCCGTCGGAGGAAAGGATGATGCCCGAGCCCAGGGAAGACTCGGTGAGCTCACTGCTGCTGCTCTGCCCCATCATGCCGTACAGGCTCTGGCTTTGCTGACGGGTGTAAACATCGATGTTCACCACAGAGGGAAGGCACTTCTGGGAAACCGCTTCGGCAAGCGTGGTGTCTTCGCCGTTGACGGTGATGCTCGTTCCGCTTCCGTCCCCGCCAAGGACCGTGGAACCGGACGGATGGGCGAAGGTATAGGCGCCCAGGCACACGATGCAGGCGACTGCCGCACCGGCGAAGGCGAGCAGGAAGATCTTCAGCGACGAGGTGCTTTTCGTTGCCGGGGCCGGCGCGGGGCTGGATGCCGGATGCCCGGCATTGGGGCCGCCCCAAGCCTCGGGGGGCACAGGCCCGTTGGAGTAGTTCTGGGAATCATTCATGGGGGCTCTCCTTGGAAGCGAATAGATGCCGACGTAACGGCTTGTTCATTTGTCCCCAGAATAAGAAGAACGGAAGGCGGGCAGAAACCCACCTTCCGTTTGTAAACGTTACGACACCTTTTCAACAAAGAGTCGCTATCCGTTCCGCATCCCCCTAGTTGCTGCTCGAGCTTGAGCTGCTACGGGAGGAGCTTCCCGATGAGCTGCTTGAGGAACTGGAGCTAGATGAGCTGGACGAGCTGGAGGAAGAGCTACCCGTGACCACCGTTACCTCGGAATCGGAGTCGGAGCCGCTAGTGGAAGACTGCTTCGTGGACTCCACCACCTTCAGCGAGGAGATGCTGGGCTGGCTGCCAAGCCACTTGCTTTGGATCACGTCGATCACGCCACCGTTGCGCAGGGTGGTAAGCGCCTGCGACACCGCCTGCTGAAGCGCAGTGTTGGTACTGGACACCGCAACGCTGTAGGAAGAGGGCTGTTGCAGAAGGGCGATGGGATACGCCTGCACCGAAGAGGTGTGGATGACGTATTCGCCGATCGTGCTGTCGGAGGCAACGTAGTTGACGGCCCCGGTCTTCAGCGACTCGAACGCCGACTGCAGGTCGGTGGAAGACTTCAGGCACGACTCGCCATAGACATCGCTCACCGCCCATGCGCTCATGGATGAGGACTGGGCGGCAACCGTGAAGGAACCCGAAGAGGTTGGAGCCTGGGCGCCCTGGGTAAGGGAGAACAGGGCAACGCCCGAGGAAAGGTACGAATCGGATTTCCAATACGCGGAGTTGTCCTTGACCACTCCCATGACCACATCGACGTTTTCCTTCGTGAAGGCAGTGTCGGAAGAGGAGCCGACGTCGACGAGCTCGAGCTTAAGGCCCATCTCGTCGGCCATGGCAGCTGCGATGTCAACGTCGATGCCGACGATGGTCCCCGAAGACTCCGCCGCATACGGTGCGTTCGAGGCATTCACGCCGACGCGCAACGTCCCCGACGAGTTCAAGGCGGAATTGCTGACGGACTGATCCTTCGCCTGGGGCGTGTACCCGCCCGAAGA
Organism: bacterium; assembly: GCA_963607675.1. Classification (GTDB taxonomy): domain Bacteria; phylum Actinomycetota; class Coriobacteriia; order Coriobacteriales; family Eggerthellaceae; genus Anaerotardibacter. The sequence continues at coordinate 2,370 of CAVDDI010000094.1, forward strand.
GCAACCGGCAAGCGCAAGCGCCATGCCAAGGGCAACCACGAGGCTTGCCACGAGAACCGATGCGCGTTTCATCTACTGATCCCTTCTACCTGTACTGCATGCTTTCCCAGCTGACCTGGTCTTTGCCCCCACACTCGCATACTGGGACCAAGCCCGTTTCCGGACATCGCCCTCTCGCCCGCGCGGCCCTATGCCGCATAAAACCCGGACGGTACGACTTACCTCTAGGATGCGCCATGCTCGCTTCGGCGGAGGCCGATAGCTTACGTGGATCCTTTCGACCGCATCTGCCTTGGACTAGGAATAACCGCAACCACAGACCTGGGAAAAGCATTCCTAGTCTATCAGATGCTTCCAAAAGCCCGATGGAGACCGCGCACATCGGGGCGTTTTCGCATCACTTTCCCATCCGTTTCGCAAATTATGGGGAAACTGGAACCATGCAGACCGGTTCAGCCTGCATATACAGGGCAAACGAAAGCCGATGCACGGCCGCGACGGAACGGAGGAGCAGATGGGGACCCTTGAAGATTCCGCTGCATTCCTGGGCCTGGCGCTTGCCGAGGCCATCTGGCCAACAAGGTGCGTCGTATGCGATCTGCCCGGCGAATTGCTATGCCGCAGGTGCCGAAGGGGCCTACCCTACCTGGACCAGCTGCAGGCCTGCCCCACCTGCGGCGCGCCTTGGGGCCGTGGCATATGCTGCGAATGCAACCACCAAACGCTTTCCCTGCGTGGGATGAAGCGCTTCCCCCTAGATGGCTGCGCCTCTGCCACCATGCTTGCCCCCGCAACGCGCAGGATGGTCACCGTGTTCAAGGATCGGGGAGAAGAACGCATGGCGGGCGTGCTGGCGGGCATCATGGCCGATGCCATGCCCCCATCATGGCGGGAAAGGAGCCTGCTGGTTCCCATACCCGCCCGGAAGAAGGCGAAGCGCGCACGCGGCTTCGACCATATGCAGATGATCGCCGGGGAGCTTGCCAACGCAACTGGCGTTCCCTGCCTTGGCCTGCTGCAGCAGGGACAGCGCCGAGACCAGCGCGAGCTCGATGCGCGCCAACGCCTTCAGAACATAGCGGGATCCATAGCCGTGAAGCCGGGCAAGCGTGCCTTGATACCGAAGCGAGTGATCCTGGTAGACGATGTGCTCACCACCGGGGCAACGCTGTTCGCCGCGGCCGATGCGCTGCGCAGAGCCGGAGCGGAAGAGGTGCTCGGGCTTACCTTCATCCGCGCCTGACGGACCAGGCCGGGGCCTTCGCCTTAGATGCGGTCCTTGGCGTTTGCCTGGGCGAATTCCTGCACATCCACGGAAATGCTGTGCTGGATGGGCTTCCATGAGGCCTTCTTCACCAAGGCCACCAAGGCGATGGGGATGTAGGTGATCATGAACAGCGGGAACGTGAACATGTAGAAGATCTTCTTATGGGCGGGCGCATGGATGTTATCCCACTCGGTGAACGTGGTAAGGGCGCCGAACATGAACATGAACAGGGTGAAGTTGAACAGGCAGAAGAAGATCGACGAAAGAGACGAGGTTATCATCACACCCGTGGACATGACTCCCGTGACGCCCAGCACCACGATGATGGCATTGAAGATGATGGTGATGATGGTGAGCAGCATGGCCGGGCAGATGGTCATGAGCATGTCATAGCAGGCGAAGCGCGTGCCCTTGGGGTTGGTGAATATGCCCTTCACCAGCTTGCCGCCGTACCCGAAGAACACCTGGTAAAAGCCCTTGGCCCAGCGGAAGCGCTGATTCCAGGAATCACGGAAGGTAAGGGGCTGCTCGTCGTAGAGCATGGCTGTTGGCGTGTAGGCGATGCGGCGGCCTTTGCAGATGGAAGCAGTGGAGAACTCGATGTCCTCGGTGAGCATGTGGTACTTCCAGCCGCCCATCTCGTCGATGACCTTTGCGCTGATGAAGAAGCCCGTGCCCGAAACCGCGCAGCTGGTGCCCAGCGTAAGGCGGGCCTGCGAAAGGTACTTCGCCTCGCGCATGAACCATATGGCATAGCCGGCGGTGATCCAGTTCGAACCGTAGTTCTTCGAGTTGCGGTAGCTGGTGGAAGCCAAGGCTCCGTTATCGAAGGTCTTGTTCATCTCGCGGAAGTAGTTCACGTCCAGCACGTTGTCGGCGTCGAAGACGAAGTAGGCCTCGTAATCGTTCTCGCGGTAGTGCTGCCGGATGCACGCGAACCCGTAATCGAGGGCATAGCCCTTGCCCACCTGGTCGGTGTTGAAGCGGGGGAACACGATGGCACCCGCCTCCTGCGCAACGGCGGCGGTGTTGTCGGTGCAGTTATCGGCCACCACGAAGATGTCTATGAGCTCTTGCGGGTAGTTCTGCACGCGGATGCTGTGGATAAGGTCGCCGATCACCGCGTTCTCGTTGCGGGCGGCAACGATGACGGCGTAGCGATGGTTCTTCTTGGCCTCAAGCTTGGGGGGCTGCTTCGTGAGCGTGACGAACACGTAGATGATCTGGTACAGATAGCAGATCGAGAACACGATGAAGACGCAGAAATTGAAGATGTCCACGAACGATATGGACGCAAACAACTGGTCTAGCACTCAGGCTCCTCTTCCTTGCCGGCGCCCCACAGGCACCGGCCCCGTTAATCCCCGCCCGGGAAACCGGGTTTGGGCGCACGAAGGCAAGCCCTGCGTTTCGTGCTTTGGGGATTATAGGCTTCTTTCGCCCAAGGCAAGCCCCACAGCCGCCCTTGGTTGGCCATTTGGGCGGATCATGACGCATTATCGCGGCGTTTCGACACCAACCCTGCATATCCCCTCCATAAAACAACGCGCTACAATTACCTGCGAGGATCCACATAAGCAAGGAGGAACACCATGCCCGTCATCAACAACCGCCAGCCGCAGTACGCCGAGCACGTCGAAGGCGGCAACGGCCGCATGCTGCGCGACCGCCTTCTGGAAGGCAACCAGCTCGGCGGCGTATGCACCTACGCAGCCCAGATCTCACTTGAGCCAGGCTGCTCCATCGGATACCACCAGCACTCCGGCGATTCCGAGATGTACTTCATCACCGAAGGGGAGGCCACCTACACGGAAAACGACGTCGAGCACCAGGTTGAGAAGGGCGATGTGCTCTACTGCGAGGACGGCAGCTTCCACGGCATAGCCAACACCGGCACCGGAATGCTCTCCTTCGTGGCCGTGATCCAGAAAAGCGCCTAAGCAAGCAGGAACGAACCTATCGGGCGCAGCAGCGGACGGCAAGCGCAAGCCGCCCGGACCCCGCCCGCTTCCCCACCGGAAAGGACCCAAATGAGATTCGACGAGCTCTCCGAGCAGCAGATCAACGCAGCGCTCATGGTAATCGAATACGCAGGCATCGAGCCCACGCGGGAAAACGCGAAGCGCTACCTTGACTGGGAGGTGCTTTCGTTCACGGAAGACGGCAAGGGCCACTATTGCTGGTACATGGACGATGAGGGCAACGAGATCTGCGTGAAGGTGGAAACCCTCGAGGAGATCTACACCGAGGAATTCGACTAGCGCCCCAACCTTGCATTCGAGCGCGGCAACAACGCTGAACGTCTACTCCCACGCGATACCGGGCAAGGACGAAGAGGCGGCGGGCGTGTTCGAGGCGATCATGCAGCCCAGGGGAAACGAAGCCTCAGAGGCAAAAGCTATCTAAGGTGTGGGCTAAGTGTGGGCTGTTCCCCAAATCCGCCCCGAAAACGAAAAGGCCACCGAGCGGAAAACGCCCGGTGGCCTGCTGTTTTGCTGGTGCCGGCAACAGGAATCGAACCCGCAACCCACTGATTACAAATCAGTTGCGCTACCGTTGCGCCATGCCGGCAAAGCGCTGCCTATTATGCCACAGGCGGCATTGGCACCCAACCAGAATCCCTAAATCAGCGCCAACGCCTGATCGAGGTCGGCGATAAGGTCTTCAGTAGACTCGATGCCGCAGGAAAGGCGAACCATATCGGGGCTGATGCCGCAGGCAGTGAGCTCTGCGTCGTTCATCTGACGGTGCGTGGCGTTTGCAGGATGCAGGCAGCACGTGCGCGCATCGGCCACATGGGTGGCGATCTGGGCCAGCTTCAGGTTCTTCATGAACTGCTCGGCGGCTGCGCGCCCACCCTCGAAACCGAAGCTCACCACACCGCAGGTACCGTTCGGCATATACTTCTTCGCCAGCTCGTAGTACTTGTCGCCCTCGAGCCCAGGGTAGCTCACGAAGCGGATCTTCGGATGCTTCTGCAGAAACTCCGCCACTGCCGTGCCGTTCTTCACATGCTGGGGCACGCGCACATGAAGGCTTTCCAGCGAGCTGTTCAGGAAAAACGCATGCTGCGGGCTTTGGATGGAGCCGAAATCGCGCATGAGCTGGGCTGTGCATTTGGTGATGAACGCACCGCCCAGGCCGAACTTCTGCGCATACACCACACCGTGGTAGCTCTCGTCGGGGGTGGTGAGC
>CAVDDI010000095.1:0-6817 GCA_963607675.1 bacterium
GGAGGGCACCATGTGGGCACCCTCCCGCTGTTTTCCCGATTTTGCCTCAGGCGCCTTCGTGGTTTCCCAGAGTCAGCGGACAGGCTATATCGTTGCCGTTGCGGCTTGGCTGCCGGTACCTTGGTCCTGCCCGGCGTTGGGGGCGCTGGCTGCTTGGTTGCTGCCAGGCGCACTGCCGCCTGTGCCGCCGAAGGCGATGCCGGAAGAACCGCTGGTGGAAGCAGTGGCGGTAAACGATGTTCCATCGACCGTTACCGTTACGGTGCTGCCCTCGACGATGGAGCTGCCGCTTGCCAGCACGCATCCGAAGCTCTTGGTTGCTGTGAGCGTGGCGACAACCTTTCCGTTGGCATCGGTTACTTGGATGCTGCTGCCGGCCGATCCGCTTGCCTGCACCATGGCGAAGGCCTGTGTGCCGCTGGTGAAGCTTTGCGCCATTCCAGTTGACCCGGCCATCAGCACCGTGCCGCCCGATATGGTGGCGGTTCCATCGTAGTCGAAGGCCCCGTCGCCGCCGCTGGAGGGTCCGTTCACCAGCACCGTGCCGCCCGTTATCTCCACGTTGCCGTTGGAGTCGATGCCGTCTCCCTGCGAGTCCAGCACAACCGTGCCCCCGTTTATCTGCACCAGGCAGTTGGAGTCGGATGCAGTGGGGCTGCCACCCTGGCCTCCCTCGTTGGGCCGGGTTCCTGATCCGCTGCCGGGCTGGGTGGCGTAGCCGTCTTGGGTGGCGTTGTCGTCTTGGGTGGCGTTGACTAGCTGCGGCGCAGTGCCGTTCGGGGCGCTTTGGGTGGCTGGGCCTTGCAGGGTTCCGTTGTCCGGTGCGGTATCTCCGTTGGGCGATTCGGGCGGGGTGGCGCCGCTGCCGTTTTGGGCTGCCCCGGGATCGGTGCCCTGCGTGCCGTCAGGTGCGGCTGCGCTCTGGCCGGTATCGTCTTTGCCTTGCGGCTGCTGGGAAGCGGTGCCTTGCTTGGCGTTCGTTTCGCCGCTCTGGCTGGCATCGGAATCGCTGTCGCTCAAATCGGCTGCGGAGGCGTTCAGCGCGTCGTCGGTTGCGGTGATATCGGTCTGGCCGCCGTTGATGGTAACCTTCTCGGCCTCGTAGCCTTCGTAGCAGGTTGCGGCTGTGAATGAACCGTCGTTCATGATGAATGCCGTTTCGCAATGGAATGCATCGTCGCCGCAGCTCACTGTGGTAGTTCCGCTGTTCACGGTTCCCTCTAGGTCGGAATGGATGGCATCGTCGGCCGCTTCTATGGAAACTGTGCCGCCGGCAAGTTCCACATAGGTCTTGCCCTGGATGCCGTCGTCTTCGGCATCGATGGAAACATCTCCACCGCTAACGTAGACGTAGCCCTTTGTGGGCTTGTTGTCCTTGGTGGACTTCACGCCGTCGCCGCCAGCAGTGATGGAAATCACCCCTGCGCCGATCTTCACGGAATCCTTGCCGTGCAGGCCGTCTTCCGCAGCGTTCACGGCGATGCTGCCGCCGTAGACCACCAAATCGTCCTTCGAGAAAATGCCGTGGCGGTAATTGCCGTTCACGGTAAGCGATCCTTCGCCGTTTACGGTCAGGTCGCAGGCGGCATAAACACAGGCATTCGTGTCCTCGCTGCTATGGGTGGACCCATCGGACAGGGTGCTCTCTGTGCCTGACGCCAATGTGATGAAGCATTTGTCGGCCTGGTCGACCTGGATGGCTGGTCCGTCCGAGTTGGTGATGCTCGCGCCGGAAAGGACGATCTGCACCTTGTCTTCCTCGCCCGCAGAAACAACGATGTGCCCATCGGAAAGCTCGCCCGAAACCACGTAGGTGCCGGCTTCGGTGATGGTGACCGTCTGCCCGTCCGACGATGCCCCCTCACCCTCAACGCTCGCAACGGAGCCGGAAAGCGTGATGGCAGTGGCCGAATCGGCATCGTAGGAAGCGTCCATATCGCGCTTGGAGTAGTCCAGGTCGAGCGCTGATGCGTCGAAGGCGGCCGCTACTTCCTCGAAGCTGGTGTATTCGGCGTCCTCGTTGGTATCGGCGCTGGTGCCGGCAGAGCAGCCGGTCATGGCAAGCAGCGCCGCGGCAGAGCAGCCGATGATTGCTGCTAAGGGTTTCCTCATCGCTACAGAACCTCCTTTGCCATGGGCGCGCGGCCCAACGATATCTTCAGGTTGCCGTTCATGGTGCGCATCTCGTCGATCATGCACTTCTCAAGGCCGGCTTGCTTCATGCGCACCTCGTATTCCAGCTGGTAGAGGCTGCCCATGTTGGTGGTGCGGATCTCCACCAGCTCGTGGCTGGCGGTGTAGCGCTCAAGCGTGCTATCGAAGATGCCGTCGAATTCCAGGTCCTCGGGCACCGAAACGCACAGGCGCTTGCCGGGTTCAGCCGGCTTTCCGAAGGAGGTGCATACGTAGACGATGTTCACGATGGCGACGATGACGGTGAACAGAACGGCAAGGCCGATGAACCCCATGCCGGTGGCAAGGCCGATGGCCATGGCCAGGAACACGCTGCCGATGTCCTTCGCCGATCCGGGGATGCTGCGGAAGCGCACCAGGTTGAACACGCCCATGACGGCGATGCCCGCGCCCAGGTTGCCGTTCACCAGGGTGATGACCATCTGCACGATAAGCGGCAGAAGCGCCAGGGTTACCACGAAGTTCTTGGAATGGTTGTGCCGGAACATGTAGATGCCGGCACAGGCCATGCCCAACACGATGGAGGTTAGGCAGCAGATCAGGAATTCGGGGGTTGAAACGCTTGCCATGGCGGAATCGGTGGTCCCGAAGATCGAGGTGGATACGAGGTCGAACATGCTTTCGTTCTCCTTGTCTGTTCAAGTTGGACAGGGTTAGGCGGTTGCCGCTATCTCGGGAAGGTCTATGGCGCGCCGTGCGTGGGCTCCATGCGCTGCCGCTGGACCTTTGGCTGCTCCTTCGTTGGCGTGTGAGGGTTGCAACGGGGGAAGCGATGCCGTCAAGTTGGCATCAAGGGCGGCTTGGCTGCGGTAGGCCTGCGGTGCGCCCTTTCCCTCGCAAGCCAGGTACGCTTCCCCGTATTTCGAGAACGAGCAGGGAAACGCCCGGCAGGCATTCAGCGCGTCTACCAGCCATAAGGGGTAGGCGCCCGGCACCTTCACCTCCATGATGGCCTCACCGCCCCCCAGCAGCGAAACCCCTTGGCACGAACCGGCAGCTCCCATCAAGTCGCGGTAACGGATGTCCTCATCGAAGGTTATGCGCACGCCCTGAGCCGGATATCCCTCGGGTCCGGGCAGCGGGGCCCAGGCAACGCGCTTCACCAGGATGTCCATCGAAGGCTGCAGCGGGCCGTTCCGGTGTACGCAGGCGCTTATCTCTGCCGCGGTCTGGAAGGTTGCCGCGGTGCGCGATTGCGCCCTTAACCCCTCATCGGCAATGGGGTACATGGCAAGGGCGGTTTCGTAGGGCAGGCCGTCCATCAGTGCCTGGGCGGCACCTTCGCTTGCTGCGATGCGCCGCTTGTGCACGATGCCCCGGTGCTTCTTCTTCAGCTCCACGAACACGGTGCTGTGCGGGGTGCGTTCCCCGTACGTGCGCAGGCGCAGCTTTTCCTTGTACAGGGGCTTTTCCAGCGAGCGTGAGATCATGTCGCGCCGGGCGGTGTCGTAGTACCTGCTGGTTATGGGGGTTTGCCCATAGGCGTCCGGTGCCATATAGGTGGAAAGAGCCTGCTTTACCTGAGCTGCCTGCTCGGCGCTCAGCCGGTACTTCACTTCCTTGCGTTTGAACGTGCCAGTATATTCAGCCATGGTTGCGCTCCGATCGTGTGCCTGGGTGCCTTGTGACGGCGTTAATGCTAGGAAACAACCCTGAAAAGTTGCTGAAAGGAAGCGCCGGCTTTCAGCTTCCTTTCAGCGGGGCAATTAGAATGGGGTCAAGCAAACAGCTACTGGGGCGCATTGCCGGCTTCTTTCCGGGAACTGTGGCCCTTGGCAGGATGAGGAAGGGCGGCATGGCATGAATCTGCTGATCGTCGAAGATGACGAGGGCTTGGCAAGCGCTCTGTCCCAGATACTCATAGAGGCCGGCAACTCGGTAGACGTGGCGAACGACGGCGATGTCGGCTACCTTCTTGCCCGCCAAGGCGCCTACGACGTGGTGATCCTCGATGTGATGCTGCCGAAGAGGAACGGCTTCGATGTGGTGGCCAGCCTGCGCCGTGAGGGGGTTTCCAGCCCGGTTCTGATGCTCACCGCCCGCGATGCCGTGCCCGACAAGATCCGCGGCCTCGATTCCGGCGCGGACGACTACATGACCAAGCCCTTTGCCCCGGCCGAGCTGATGGCCCACCTGCGCGCGCTCACGCGCCGCCGCGGCGAAGTGGAGTTCGAGTCCATCGAGGCCTTCGGCATCACGCTCAACCTGAGCTCCCACGAGATCAGCCAGGGCAGCGCCTCGATCCATCTTTCCGGCAAGGAATTCGCGCTTGCCCGCGTGCTCATGTCGAACGCGGGGAATACGGTTCCCAAGGCAACCATCATCGAAAGGGTGTGGGGCGCCTCCGCCTCGGTGGAGGAGAACAACGTGGAGGCCTATATATCGTTCCTTCGCAAGAAGCTGCGTTTCTTGGGTGCCGAAGCCCGCATAGAGACCATCCGCGGCGTGGGATATGGCCTGGTTGGCGGCGAAAATGCATAAGCATGCCGCCCAGAGGGCAGAGGTGTTCTCCCGCTTGCGCACCAAATTCGTGGTGCTGAACATGGCCTGCGTCGCCGTGGTGGTGGTTCTGGCCTTTTCCGCAATCTGCTATTTCGACTACTCGAACGAGATGAGCGAGGTTTCCCAGTCGCTTTCCGGCTCGATCGATGCGGCGGCCCAGGCTGCCCAGCGCGATGCGAAGAAGGCCGACCCGGCACTTTCCGTGCAGGAGGCGCCGGATGCCCCAGACGGCGAACTTGCCGCACGCGAGGCGGCCCCCGAAGGCCCTACCGTGTCTGACCAGGCTGAGGAAACCCAGCAGACCAGCAGCGCAGCGGAGGGCGAGTCGGGCAGTACCGGCCCTGCGGCGCCCGAGATCGGCGGCGGGCAAGGGCAGAGCATACCGGTAGCCGTGTACTCGCTAGAGGGCGATTCGGCTACGCCCACGGCTTCGCCGTTCGGCACCGCTTCGATAGACGAAGGGGTTCTGACCGCTGCAGTGGAGCGGCTGGCCGATGCAGCCGAGGGTACGGGCGATATTGCCGATTTGGGGCTTCTGTACGAAAAACGCACCGAGGCAAGCACCACTTACCTTGCCTTCGCCGATGCCGGCTCGGCCTCGGGGTGGAAGTCCCTTGCGGCAACCCTTGCGCTGGTGGGCGCTGGGGTTGTGGTTGCGTTCCTGGTGATATCCATCCTGTTCTCCCGTTGGGCCCTGCGCCCCGCGCAGCAGGCATGGCGCTCTCAGCGGCAGTTCATCGCCGATGCTTCCCACGAGCTGAAAACGCCCCTTACCGTTATCCTGGCAGACGCCTCAATCGCCCTTGGCCATCCGGCCGAAACCGTTGGAAGCCAGCGTCAATGGATAGAGGGCATCCAGAACGAAGGGCACCGCATGCAACGCCTGGTGGAGGACATGCTCGCCTTGGCCAAGCACGATGCTGCCGATGCCGGTGCCCTGGAGGGTGCGTTGAGGCAGCGGGAGTCTGTCGATTTGTCCGAGGCGGCGCAACGGGCCGTGCTGCAATTCGAGGCTGTGGCCTTCGAGCGCGGGGTGGTGGTGGAAGAGCGCTGCCAGCCCAAGGTTCGCATCGAGGGTGTGCGCGCCGACATAGAGCGCGTGCTGGGCGTGCTGGTGGACAACGCCTGCAAGTACGCCGATGCAGGTGGGCGCATTTGGGTGGAAACCTGCTTGGAGGGTCGGCGTGCCCTGTTGCGCGTGGGCAACACCGGAGCACCTATCCCAGCTGGCGACATCCCCCATGTGTTCGATCGCTTCTGGCGCGCAGACCAGGCGCGGACAGGCGGCAAGGGCGGTTACGGCCTGGGGCTTTCCATTGCCCGTAGCATCGTGGAGGAACACGGCGGAACCCTTACGGTGGAAAGCTCTGTTTCTTCGGGCACCGTGTTCACGGCAAGCTTTCCTGCCGGCAGGAGCTAGCCTGACGCAGCGCATTTGGGGCACACGGCAATGGCCCTGGGTCACTGTCCCTGTCAGCGGCGCAACCATTTGGGGTAGGCGGCGGGGCAGGGCACCGGCATCGTGCGCTAGCCCTTCCCCAGGCGCCGTTGATTCCCGTTTTGGACTCAGCTGCCATTTCGCCCTCTGACCGGTGCTTCTGGTGGTAAAGTTAGCCCTTGCATACCCCGAAAAGCCACGGCGCTTCGCCGTGAAGAGAACCACCGAGGACCAACGCCATGCCCCGAACGTCGTCCGAGCCAGAACAGCCCGATGCCCTTGACCGAAGGGTGAAGCTGCTCGAGGCCATCCTCGACAACTCCGACCAGCTGGTTCAGATGTCGTATCTTGACGACATGACCTTGGTGTACGTGAATGCGGCGGCAAGGGGGTTCCACGGCCAAGGCAAAGACTATCGGGGGCTCCGCTGCTACGAGTACATGATGGGCCTTGATAGCCAGTGCCCGTTCTGCCCGCTGTTGAACGCTGAAGGCCCGAACGCCTGCAGCGAGGTGGACAACGGCAAGCAGGTTTTCTCGGTGAAGACCACCATCGGCGAATGGGAGGGCCGGCCTGCCTTCGTGGAGTACGCGGTGGACGTCACGCCCAGCCATCGGGCCTTGGAGGAGCGCGCACACCATCACCTGGCCCTGTTCAACTCGCTTGCGAAGGACTTCCTGAACG
>CAVDDI010000096.1:0-6668 GCA_963607675.1 bacterium
CGGTAGAACTCGCGCCCTAGCGGTGTTGGCATCGCTCCCTGATTGGAGCGAACGAACAGCGATTCTGGGAACTCACGTTCCAGGTCGCTTATCGATTTGGAGACTGCTTGCACAGTTACGTCTCGTTTTTGCGCAGCTTGCGAAAAGCTTTGGCTTTCATATACCGAGACAAAATACTTGAGTTGATTGATATTCATTTTTCGACCCTTTTGCCGTACGCGAGACCAGGTTGTCTGCATTCGACGTTGTCTGATGTGCCATTACGTAAGCTTTTGTGCTCAGTACAGGGTAAACGGCTCGGACCCCTCCGGTCAATATTTGATTGAACAGATCCATGTCTGCTGCTGTTTTTTTGGAAAACATGGTATAGCCGAAGATGAATGAACGTGTTCGAAATTATTTTCAGTTGGCGTTAAACTGGTCTTATTGGGGGATCCGTATATCAGCGATCATAGTTATAAGGAGGGGTTGGCCATGTGCGCTAATCGTTTTGTCCTGAACAATGTCTCTTACCACGGTTCAGGCGCCATTAAGGAAATCCCAGGCGAGGTCCAGCGAAGGGGCTTCCGAAAGGTATTCGTGTGCTCCGATCCGGATCTTGTCGGGTTCGGGGTGGTAGCCAAGGTTACCGATGAATTGGATGCGGCGGGTATCCCTTGGGTGCTGTTCGACAAGATCAAGCCGAATCCAACTATTCAAAACGTCAAAGACGGCGTTGCTTCTTTCAAGGAATCGGGTGCTGATGCCATCATCGCGATTGGCGGAGGCTCATCTATGGATACCGCCAAAGGCATCGGCATCATCGCCGAGAACCCGGAGTTTTCCGATGTGGTCTCGCTGGAGGGGGTTGCCGAGACCAGCAAGCACGCCACTTTCACCATCGCGGTGCCCACAACGGCAGGAACTGCGGCAGAGGTAACCATAAACTACGTGATCACTGACCCGCAGGCGGTTCGGAAGTTCGTTTGCGTTGACGTCAACGATATCCCCGACGTCGCCGTGGTCGATCCTGACATGATGGCGTCCATGCCTGCAGGGCTCACCGCCGCAACGGGAATGGATGCCTTGACCCATGCCATCGAGGGGTATACCACCAAGGCGGCATGGGAGCTTTCCGATATGTTCCATCTGAAGGCTATCGAGGTGATATCCGCCAATCTGCGCAGCTCTGTTGCCGAAGCTCGAAGCGGGGTGCCCGGAACCGGCCGCGAGAAAATGGCTCTTGGCCAATATATAGCTGGTATGGGCTTCTCAAACGTGGGTCTTGGCATCGACCATGCTATGGCTCATACCCTTTCCGCCCATTACGACACGCCCCATGGGGTTGCCTGCGCTATGCTCCTTCCCATTGCCATGGAGTTCAACAAGCCTGTAGTTGAAGATCGTTTGGCTGATGTTGCCAAGGCTATGGGAGTGGACGTGGCTGGGATGAGCTCGTCTGCTGCAGCACAGGCCGCCATCACCGAGGTTCGAAAGCTCTCGGAAGACGTGGGCATCCCCGCATATTGCGAGGGCCTGGTTGCCCAGGATCTAGATCAGCTGGCTACCGATGCCATGAACGATGCCTGCTTCCCGGGCAACCCACGCGATGCGTCGCACGAAGAGGTGGTTGGCTTGTTCAGGAAGCTGCTTGGTCCGTCTCGCTGATATCGACCCAAGAGGGTCTGAATCGAGTCCATGCTCCTTGAGAAAGGTTGATTTGTTCTACATATCCCTGTTATTGACGGGCAAACATCCAAATTTTCAACAGGTATTTGAAAATTTGGATGAATTAAGAAGAAATTTACCGAATCTGGTTGAATTTTATTACTATTAGGGCTGTTCAGGGGGATGCGAAGTGATCAACCTTGAACTGGTCAAAAACGCAGAACTGTGCAATTTGGGTTCTGCAGGAATGCTGTCTCGGGCGCCCTTGCGGCGACCGTGCGGCGTGTAGAAAGGGAGCGAAAATGGCAGTACCAGAGTTGACGCCCGAAGAGCGCCAGCAGGCATTGGAGAAGGCTAAGGCTGCGCGCACGAAGAGGGCGAAGGTTCGCGAAGACCTGAAGAGCGGCGCACTTTCGCTCAAAGAGGTTCTTGATATGAGGGACGATCCGGTGATTGGCCGCATGAAGGCATTTACCCTCATCGAGACCCTCCCGGGTTACGGCGAGGCGAAGGCAAGCAAGATCATGGCCGAGATCGGCATCGCCGAGTCTCGTCGCCTCAAGGGCCTTGGCGAGCGCCAGCGCGCTGCGCTTCTCGAGCGTCTTGGTTAGTCCGCGCAAGGGGAATCTATTTGTCCTTTCCGGCCCTTCCGGGGCCGGGAAGGGCACTTTGGTTTCTAGGCTCCTTAACGTTGTTCCCGATGCCTGGGTTTCCGTTTCGGCAACGACGCGCAAACCGCGCCCCGGTGAAGTTAACGGGGTCAGCTATTACTTCATGGATCAGGCGCACTTCGATGACCTTGTCGCTCAAGACGGCTTCCTTGAGTGGGCAACCGTTCATGGCAATTCGTACGGCACGCTTAGATCAAGCGTTCTAGAGCATATCGAAGCAGGGTTCCAAGTCGTGCTTGAGATAGATGTTCAAGGCGCATTCCAGGTTCGCAAGGCCATGCCGCAAGCTCATCTGATCTTCATAGAGCCGCCTTCCCTTGAAGAGCTCGAGCGAAGGCTGCGTGGGCGCGGAACTGAAACTGAAGAGGTAGTCTGCAAGCGCATGGAAACCGCGAAGGTAGAGCTTGCCCGCAAAATGGAGTATGATGTTCAGGTTGTCAACGACGACCTAGACCGAGCAACTGATGAGCTGGTAGCTATCATTGCCTCGTTTGCAGATGATACGAGAGGAACCAACGAACAATGAGCCTTATCGACCCCAAGATCGATGTCTTGCTTGATAAAACCGACAACGATCGTTTCCTGCTGTGCGCTCTTGCCTCCAAGCGAGCTCACGACATCAATGAGATGATGCGCGGTCAGCGCAATCGTGCTATCCAACTGCAGACTGCGGTGGACATCGCACGTGCCGCCAACCGCCGTCCGCTCTCCATCGCCTTTGATGAGATCGCCAAGGGCGATGTGTCTTACGCGCCGGATACCATCGATATCCACAACCACTGATCCCAATGCAAAATACCCAGCTCGAAGAAAAGCAGGAGCTACGTCGCGTCTGCTTGGTTCATTATCATGAGATTGGCCTTAAAGGCCATAATCGAGCCCAATTCGAAAAGCGCCTTGTTTCAAATATCAAGGCGCTTTTGCACGATGGGGTCAAGATCAAGCGCATATCGGGCAGGATCTGCATCTTCCTTCCCGCAGACTCTTCTTTCGAGGATGCGTGCAACGTTGCCGATCAAATTGCCGGTGTGCCCGGTATTGCCCGTGTCTCAAGCGGGTATAGGTGCCAACAGGATCTTGAGGTTATGTACGACACCGCGGTAAAGGCGCTTGCAGATGCCGGGAGCTTTGACACCTTCAAGGTGTCTGCTCGCCGAAACCATACCGATTTCGCCACGGATTCCATGCAGATGAACAAGCTTGTCGGCGCTGCGTTGTGCAAGGCGTTCCCCGATAAGAAGGTTCAGATGAAGAACCCTGATGTCGAGGTACGTGTAGAGGTTATCCAAGGTTGGACATATATCTATGGCAGGTCCATACCGGGAATCGGTGGCTTGCCGGTGGGCAGTGCCGGTAAGGCCGTTTGCCTCCTTTCGGCTGGGATCGACTCGCCGGTTGCCACGTGGCGCATGGCCCGTCGCGGCGCAACCTGCATCGGCGTGCATTTCTCTGGCCGCCCCGAGACCTCCGCTACCAGCGAGTATCTTTTGGAGGATATCGCCCAGGTGCTTGAGCGCACCGGATGCTTTGCGAGGCTCTATATCGTGCCTATCGGCACCTACCAAAGGGAGATCGCGGCTCAGGTTCCGCCTGAGCTCAGGGTGATCATGTACCGCAGGCTCATGTTCAAGGTGGCCGAGGCAATCGCACTGAAAGAAGGCGCAAAAGCCCTAGTCACCGGTGAGAGCCTAGGTCAGGTTGCCTCTCAAACGATGGATAACATGCTGTGCACCAACGCTGCGGTTTCCTTGCCGGTATATCGTCCGCTGATCGGGTATGACAAGCTTGAGATCATAGGCGAAGCGCAAAAACTCGGCACATTCGAGATCTCTTCTCAGGATGCTCCCGACTGCTGCACGCTTTTCATGCCCAGGAATCCCGAGACCCATGCAAAGCTTTCCCGAGTGGAGGAAGTTGAGTCAGAGCTTCCGTTTGCCCAGTGGATTTCCCAGGCGGTTGAAGCTGTGGAGACAAGGGATTATCGTTGTCCGTCCTATCGGCCACCCAAGCCTAAGAAGGTCATTGTCCCAGAGATGGGATAAGCTCTTTTTCTCAAGCTATTCGCATTTCTTTATCAATGCTTTAGCATCGCCTTCGCAGATAGTTAAGGTTCCATCCCTATCGTTCTCCCTGAAGGGAGGCGATAGGGATGTCTTTTATGGACGAGGTCGATTCGCTGCGTTCCAAGGCGGGATTTTCTCGGGTCAACCCGATTGCACTTGTCGGCATAGCATTTGTCTCTGTCGCGGTTATAGTCTTGATTTGCTTATCTGCTTGGGGGTTCTTCGCCAGCCCAAGCTTGGTGGTGGATCGTGACGATGTTTCTACGCCTGTCGTTGACGAAGGCGAAGCTGCTTCAAGTCAAAACGCAAGCCAACATATCTTCGTCCATGTGGTTGGAGCGGTGCAGGCACCTGGCATGGTCGAGCTGCAAAGTGGGTCGCGGGTGTCTGATGCGGTTGATGCTGCTGGTGGATTTTCCCCTGATGCCGATCAGCTTTCGGTGAATCTGGCTCGACAGGTGTCCGATGGGGAGCAGATTGTCGTTGGCTCCGCTCAAGCCCCTTCGTCTGATTCAGGAGCAGCGAAAGAGGCATCCTCCTCGGAGGTGAGCGGGGATGGCGATAGCTCTGTTTCGACGGTAAAAGTGAACATCAATACCGCTAGCGTTGAACAGCTCACCACGCTGAAGGGGGTAGGCGAGGCTACCGCACAGAAAATCATCGAGTATCGCCAACAGAACGGTTCTTTCAAGAAGATCGAGGAAATAAAGAACGTGTCGGGGATTGGCGACAAGAGATATGCGGCAATCAAAGACAGCATCACTGTCTGATGCAGGTGTGGGACAAGGCGGTCTTCCCGAACGCCCCTCTCTTCCTCCCATGCTGCTCTTCGGATGCGCTTTCTGGCTCGGCTCGTATTCAGTTGCGCAGATGCCATTTGAATGGAACGGGTTTCTGCATGGGCTGTTTGCTGCGTTGATTGCCTTTGGCGTTGCAGCGGCTTTCTTGCTTTTGAGGGGGCGCAGGGGAGCGCTGGCCGTGGTGCTTAGTATTGCCTTCTGCTTAGGCGGCCTCTGCTCGTCTGTTGCTATTGGGGGTCTTCACGAATCTCGAACCTCGTGGCAGGAGCTTAGCGGCTCACAGATAGCCCTTCGCATAACCGAGGATCTGAGCGAGGGGGACTTCGGATACTCAACTTACTCAGAGGCCTGGATAGCGGACGATGGATTCCATTGGCTGCCGGGTCACAGCATCAAGGTGAAGCTGTTCCTTGATGACGATTCGATTTGCTATGGCGATGAGCTTTTAGGCTATGCATCGTTCTCTGTTCCACGGGAATCCGCGATGGCCTCCTACGACCGCAATCTGGTTGCCTTAGGGTGTACTTTGGACAACGTTGAGCGGCTGGAGGCTTCTCGCATGGGTGCCTTGTCACAGCTGAGGGCCTCCTATTCCCAGTTCGTAGACGGTCTGCAAAGCAGCTATCGGCTGGATTATTGTGCAGGTGCGGTTCTGAAGGCCCTTGTGGTTGGCGAGAGACAGCAGCTTTTCGATGAGGATGTCTATCAGGACGTTAAGATCTGCGGCCTTGCTCATATGGTTGCTGTTTCGGGGGCGCATCTGGTGATCGTGCTAGCGTTGATCAGGTCTGTGCTCCATGCCTTTGGGGTTTCCCGTTTCCCTCGCATAGCCGTTCAGCTCCTGCTTCTTGGAGTCTATCTTGTGATGGTGGGTTTCCCGGTGTCCTGTATCAGGGCGAGCATCATGGCGGCGGTAGGGCTTGTTTCGTTTGCTGCCCATAGACGTTCTTATGCGCTTTCCTCTTTGGGTGTTGCCATGGTTGCCCTGATAGCCGTGGATCCATCCGCTGCTTCCTCCTTGTCTTTCGCCTTGTCTGCCTTCTCGACCTTGGGTATTGTGCTGTTCACTCCGCTGTTCACCTCATGGTTTCCTGCAGTGGGTGATAAGTTGAGGGGATTCGTTGTGGAGCCTTTTGCGATGACCCTTTCGGCATTGCTTTTCACGTTTCCATTCAGCATTGCGGCTTTTTCGCAGTTCTCGCTGATTTCCCCTTTGGCCAATATCGTTGCCGTCCCCTTGGTAAGCATTTCCTGTATCCTTGGCGTGCTTGGCTTTGGGGCCATGGGTGTGCCGATTTTGGGAACGTTGCTCTGTATGGGTGCCTATTCGTCCTGTGCCATTTTCACACTCGCCTGTTCTTGCTTGGCTGCTGTGCCGTTCGCATCGGTCCCGGTTTCGCTTCCGTTCTGGTTCCTTGCTATGGGCGGTATATCCGTTGCGGCCTTCCTCTGGTGTACGTGGCCGGCGAAGGTTCCTGCCCGATCCC
>CAVDDI010000097.1:0-6568 GCA_963607675.1 bacterium
GAAGCCGCGCTCCGGAAGGGCTCCTCGCCGCGCAGGCCCCGCCCGTCGCTGCATCGCCAAATAAATAGCGACGTGGGTAGGGGCATCGCCGCGAGGGGTTCTCTGAAAGCCTTTCCTGAACGGTTCGCGGAGCGAACCTTATTCCAATGCATGAGGCAGCGACCGCACGAGCGAAGCGAGCAGGGTAGCGGGAATCCCCGAGGGGCGCATGCCCCTGCCCGCGGCGCGGACGAGCGCACGATTCGATACGCATGAAAAAGAGGCCCGCCGAAGCGGGCCCAACCATAAGGGGAGGACAAAAGAGGAAGCTACAGCTCTCCTGCCTGATCCATCAGCTTGAACTGATGCATGGCAAGCTTGTAGCTGGCCTTGCCGAAGCCGGCTATCTGCCCCAGGCATTCGGGTGCCGTAACCGATACATGGCGAAACGAGTCCCTGTCCTGGATGTTCGACATATGCACTTCCACCGCCGGCACCAACGTGTGCACCGACTCGAGCGCATCCATGAGCGCATAGCTATAGTGGGTGAATGCGCCAGGGTTCAGCACCACCGGCACCTTCTGACCGGTTTCCTCAGCCAGAAGGTAGAGCTCTTGCAGGTGGTCGATAAGGCCACCTTCGCCGTTGCTCTGGAAGGCATGGACGTCGAAGCCCAGGCCAGATCCATATTCCTTCAGCTCATTGATGAGGTCTGCGTATGTCTGGCTACCGTAGACCCCCTTGTTCCTGATCCCGTAGAAGTTGTTGTTCGGTCCATTGACTATCTCCAAGCGACGCATGTGGACCTCCTTCCTGCTCGCGAAGATGCTTTCCCATTCAGGGCAGACAGGCCCTCGCCCGCCAGGTTTTCCGGGCAGGCACCGGCAGCGCTATCGCGCCAGCCACTTCACCTTCCCAGGAAGCCGCCTACCCGTTCACGTACTCGCGGATGTAGCGCTCTATGCCGGTGACGCAGGCCACCAGCGTCTCGTTCACCGGCGTGGGCACACCATGCTTCTTGCCCTGGGCAACCACGGCTCCGTTGATGACGCCCACCTCAGTGGGACGGTGCTTTTCCAGGCTCTGCAGGATGGAGGGTTTGAAGCTCTTGGGAAGGCCGGCACGGGCAAGCTCCAGCGTGTCCATGGGGTTATCGTAGGTAAGCTCAACGCCCGCTGCATGGGCAACGTCTATGCCCTCCTGAACTGCGGCAACGGCCGTGGCAACCAGCTTTTCCTCTTCATACATGTCACCATAGGGCAGGTGCGTGATGCCGCATACGGCACCGGTGGCAACGTTCACCAGCAGCTTGTCCCAGATAACGCCCATGATGTTGTCGGAAACGATGCAGTGCATCCCCGCATCGTCGAACGCCTTTCCGATGGCGCGGACGCGCTCGGTGATGCTGCCGTCCAACTCGCCGATGAAGGTGTCCTTTCCGAGAATGGTAGCCTGCACGCGCCCGGGTTCCAGCAGCATGCCGCCTATGTAGGTCTTGCCGCCGATAACGTGCTGGGCGCCCACACACTCGCACAGCACGTCTTCCGCTCCCAGGCCGTTCTGCAGCGACATCACCGCGGTTTGCGGGCCAACAAGCTCCTTGCCTTCTTCCATGGTTTTCGCGGTGTCGAACGCCTTGCACAGCACGATCACCAAATCACACGCACCGATGCCCTCAGGCGTGGTGTGGCCTATGGGGTGCACGGTTTCCTCGCCTGAGGGCGTAACCATAACCAAGCCACTGGCGTTCACCGCGTTGATGTGGGGTGCACGCCCCACGAAATGGACCTCGTTGCCCGCCTTGGCAAGCGCACCGCCGATGGTGCTGCCAAGCGAGCCGGCCCCCAAAACACATACCTTCATGGTGTTCCCTCCTTGCCCCGGGAAGCGCTGTCGGGCGCCCCGCCGGGAAGCTGCGCCCGTTTATTCCCGGGCGTTTACCTCGATCATGATCCCGCAGGGCACTACGAACCAGTTCCTGGGCTTGCCCGGAGCCTGGCACACGCCCTCTGCGGCATACGCCTTCGCCAGCAGCGCCTCCACATCGTCGGCCACCAGGCCGATATGCGTCATATCGCCCTGGTAGGGACCCGTTCCCTGCTCGTCACGCTGCAGCTGGATGCCGCCCACCCACGCCTGTGCAAGGGGCCCTTGCCCATCTGCCGGGTCGGTCAGCGTCACTTCCATCCCCACGACCTGGGTGAAGAACGCAACCACCTCGTCGAAGCTGCGCACCTTCACCGCCACATGGTCAACATACGGTGCCGTCATCCTCAAAACCTCCCTCTTGAGCATCGGGCAGCTGCCGCCCCTGGCTCCCTATTGCGCATCCCCTGCGCGCAAGCCCTGGACAGCAGCACCCTTTCGGCTATTCCCTGTTCTCGAAGAACTTCAGGATGTGCGTTGCCACGCACACCACGGTGCCATCCTGATTGGTAACCACCACATCGGCGAACGTCTTCATTGCCTGCTCGTCTACTTCCTTCACGGTGTAGGTGGCCGTAAGCGTGTCGCCGAAGTACACCGGGGCGGTAAAGCGCAGGTGGTCGTAACCGTACGATGCGCTGGGGATGGGAGACTCGTATTTCTGCTGGATAAGCGTCGAGGCGGTGCTGCCGAACGCGAAGGTGAGCACCCCGTGCACGATACGCGTGCCGTACTTGGTGGTCTTCATGAAAGCCTCGTTCAGGTGCATCTGGCTGAAATCGCCGGTGATGCCCGCAAACTGGTACACGTCCGATTCGCTCACCGTTTTGGTGAAGGTGCAGCTGTTGCCGACTTCCAAAGGCAGCTTCGTCATTTCCCTCTCCCCCTTCATGCGGCCACGCCGCAGTTGCTTGCTCTGGGGCCATTGCCCCGCAAAACAAAGGTATCCCAAGATCTTTCCCGCGTCTGCCGCAAAGAATCGATGGGAGATGGGCTAATATATGAAGCAGATTCATGGTTTTCCATGCAACACGTTCATTCGGCAAAAAGCCTGCTGAATGGACTAAGCTGTGTGCGAAGAACCTGCAAGGAGGGGGCTATGAACCTTGCACAGCTAACCTATTTCTGCCATCTGGCCAAAACCGAGCACTACACGCGCTCGGCAGAGAGCCTGCACGTGTCCCAGTCTGCCCTCTCGCACTCCATCTCGTCGCTGGAGCGTGAGCTGGGCTGCTCGCTGTTCCGCAAGGTGGGACGCAACGTGCAGCTCACCGATGACGGCAGGGTGTTCTTCGAATACGTCTCGGAAGGGCTTGCCAGCATCGACCGCGGCGTTGCCGAGATCGACCGCCGGCACGGCAGCCTTTCCGGCACCATCAACGTGGGGGCCATCGCCACCGTGCGCTCGCATTACCTGCCCGCCGCCATGCAGCGGTTCCGCAGCGCCTTCGGGAACAGGACCGAGTTCCATGTGCTGCAAGGCGAAACGGCCCCGCTGAACGAAAAGCTCGAGCAGGGCATTTGCGATCTGGTGCTGGCCGGGCCGGTTCACAAGCCGGGAATAGCCTGCACCACCCTGTTCCATCAGCGGCTTGTGGTGGCGGTGCACCGCAACCATCCACTTGCCGCGCTTCGCAGCGTGCGCTACGAGAACCTGGTGGGGCACACCGTCATAACCTACCGCCGCGGCATCACCTGCGGCGAGGTGCTGGAAGCGTTCCTGCAGAACACCAACGCGCCGCTGGGGAAGCTCACACTGGTGCGCAACTACGAGGACGAGGTTATCCTAGGGGCCCTTGCCGTCCACGAGTCAAGCGTGGCACTTACCATGCTCACGTCGAACCTGCCGTCCGACCCGGACATGGTTATCTTGCCGCTCGACGTTCCCGGGGCCAAGGAGTTCTACCCCATCTCGCTCACGCGGCGCGAAGGGGCATCGCCTAACCCGGCCACCCAGGCGTTCATCGATTTCCTGCTCGCCTTCAAGGCCCCGCCCTACGAGCGCAGCGACTTCAAGGATGTCGGCTGAATGCTGGCGTCAACGTACCCAACCGTCACGATCCAATCAAAGGGGAGATTGCCGTGAACCTTTCACAGCTGTACTACTTCAGGAAGCTTGCCCAAGTGGGCTACTTCAACCGCGCCGCAAAGGAGCTGTTCATCACGCAGCCGGCGCTTTCCACTTCCATTTCCAGCCTGGAAAAGGAGCTGGGCGTCACGCTGTTCGAGCGCAGCAAGAACGGTGTGCACCTCACCGAAGACGGCGAGGAATTCAACCGCCACATCGCCGTGGCCCTTTCCGAGGTGGACCGCGCCGTGAGCGCCATGACCGACCGCGCCGAGCACAAGAGCACGGTGCGCATCGCCACCACCGAATCGGTGCAGCGCAACCAGCTGCCCCAACTGCTGAACGCCTTCCGCCAGGTATACGATGCGCCGGTGGAGTTCGACATAGCGGTTACCAACACGCAGGAATCGCTTACCGGCCTGCGCGAACGGGCCTTCGATGTGGCGTTCTGCACCTACGTGCCCGAACTGCCCGACATGGAAACCGTGCAGTTCACCACCCAGAGCATCGTTGCCGCCATGAACCTGGGGAACCCCTTGGCGTACAAGGACGAGGTAACGCTGGAAGACCTGAAGGCGCACCAGGAAAACCTCATCTCGTACAACCAGGCCAGCTCGCAGTTCACGTTCCGCATCTTCGACGGATTGCTGTCCGACCACGGCCTTACCTTCAAACAACGCTTCTCGAACGAGATCGGCGCCATGTCGCTGCTGCTTTCCGACGAGCGATCCATCGCCCTTATGCTCGATGTGGTGGAAGACATCCCCTTCCCAGGAACGAAGACGCTGCCCATCAAGGAATTCGAGGGGAAGTTCCACCTGGTTTCGATGACCTACCGCAAAACAGCGGCGCTCGACCAGACCACGCGCGCCTTCGTGCGCTTTGCCAACGAGCAGTTGGGCGAGCGCAACTTCGGCACACCTATCGAGGAAACGTATCTGAAAGGCCAGGTGGGCTAAGGCCAGAAGCGGGCAAGGCCCAGGGGCACCCGCCGAAGCCTAGGCCAACGTGCGCCCGTCGAGCACCAGCAGCACCACAAGCAGCACCGTAACGCCCACCGCAATAGCAAAGGTGGCCACTCGGTTCTTCGTGCTCTTCTGTATGCAGAAGGTCATCACTGCAACGGAAGCGAAGCACACCAGTGCGCTAAGCAGATGGAACGGCGGGGTCTGGACGGCTTTCAGGGTGTACGACACGCCCAAGATAAGCTGAAGCGTGCAACCCAAGCCCAAAACGATGGGACCGATCGCATTCTGCTTCTGGATGTAGTAGGCAATGAAGCCGCCCGGCAGGGTGAACAGCGTCGCCGGCCCCCAGATGCAGCTGTAGTAGTACCAGGCCATATCGGCGACCACCGCACCCAGCAGCACCTCCACGGCGAATATAAGCGGCTGGCTGATAAGGAAGAACACGAAGGTCTTCAGCGCCGATTCCCAGTTTTTCCTGCAGTTCGACGCGATGATGAAGGCGAAGATGACCCACCATTCGTAGCTGATGGATATGTCCCGGAACGAGGTTCCATCGGTGGCGGGGATAGATGCCAAGATGCCGGTTACCAGGCCTGCGCCGATAGCGAACATGATCACCCCGGGCCAGCCCATCTTAAGGCCGCCGAACAACTTGCTCATGAGAACATCCTTTCAACGCGCAACCGCGCGGTTTGCAGTGAACCATCATGATGGGCCAACTTGCCGCAGCAAGCCAGCGGCCTACGCTTGCAGCTGCGCAACCTCGTCTACCCATGCACGTGCGCAAGTGTCAGACGGCATGCGCAAATCGCCACGGGGGGAAACCGCAACACTGCCCACCTTCGGCCCATCGGGCAAGCAGGAGCGCTTGAACTGCTGGGCGAAGAAGCGCCGGTAGAATGTGCGCAGCCACTTCAAGATGGTGGCATCATCGTAGCGCCCCGCAAAGGCAAGCTTCGCCATGCGGTAGATCTTCGCAGGCGGGAAGCCCAAACGGAGCATCTGGTACAGGAAGAAGTCGTGCAGCTCGTAGGGACCGACCAGGTCTTCGGTTTTCTGGGAGATGGCGCCATCTTCCGGCGGAAGCAGCTCGGGGCTTACCGGCGTGTCCAGCACATCGGCCAGCACCGCCGAAAGCCCGGCATCGCCGCAGGTATCGGCATAGTAGCGAACCAGATGGCGGACCAGGGTCTTGGGGACCGAGGCGTTCACCGCGTACATGGACATGTGGTCACCGTTGTAGGTGGCCCAGCCAAGCGCCAGCTCGGAAAGGTCGCCCGTGCCGATTACCAGGCCGTTTGCCTGGTTGGCAACGTCCATCAAGATCTGCGTGCGCTCGCGTGCCTGGCTGTTCTCGTACGTAACGTCATGCACGCCGGCATCGTGGCCGATGTCGGCGAAATGCTGCGTCACCGCAGGGGCAATGGGAACCTCACGCAGCGTGGCGCCCAGCGACCGGATCATGGCCAAGGCGTTGTTGTAGGTACGGTCGGTGGTGCCGAAGCCCGGCATGGTTATGGCAACGATGCCCGTGCGCGGCAGGCCCAGCATGTCGAAGGCGCGAGCGGTTACCAGCAGCGCCAAGGTGGAGTCAAGGCCGCCGGATATGCCCACGACCGCTGCCTTG
>CAVDDI010000098.1:0-6473 GCA_963607675.1 bacterium
TCACCGAGCAGAGAACGGTTTCGGGGCGCAGCAACCGGGTGAATGCCCCAACGTCCACCAAGCCTTCAGGGGAGGCGGGCGCATACGAGACCTCGAACCCGTTGCGCTCGAGCCAGCAGGAGGAGTTCATCACCGCATGATGCTCAAGGGAAGACACCACTATATGGTGCCCTTTTCCCGCATTGGCCAGGGCGATTCCCTTTATAGCCCAGTTGTCCGATTCGGTGCCGCCGGAAGTGAAATACACCTCGCGGGAAGTGGCACCAAGTGTGCCCGCGATATAGGAGCGGGCATGCTCCAAAGCCATCTTCTCCCTCTGGGCAGCAGAGTACTGAGCCGAGGGATTGAGGAAATCACCCGCCAAATAAGGAAGCATGGCTTCGAGCACCGTGTGGTCCATTTTGGTGGTTGCCGCATTGTCCAGGTAGATCATGGTGATAGAGCCTATTCCGCTCTTTCGATGGTCCCGCCGCCGAGCACCACGTCATCTTGATAGAGAACTATAGCCTGACCAGGCGCAACCGCGCGCACAGGTTGATCGAGATCCACTATCAGGGTGCGGCCCTCCATATAGGCGGTTGCGTCTTTCGGAGACGACCGGTAGTTCACCTTCACCTGAACCCGGATCGGCTCATCGATGCCGGGAATCGACACAAGGTTCACATCCTGGGCGAAAACCCTGCAAAACGACGCCGAGGAGGAAGGGCCTACCGTGATGGTGTTGGTTGCGGGATCCTTGGCCAACACGAACAACGGCTCCCCCACAGCAACGCCCAGCCCTTTGCGCTGACCGATGGTGTAATGGGGCAGCCCCGAATGCATTCCCAAGACCTTGCCGGATTCGTCGACGATGGGACCAGGCGTGAAACCCTTGCCCGTATGGGATTCGATGAAGCTGGCGTAGTCGCCATCAGGCACAAAGCAGATATCCTGGCTCTCTGACTTATCGGCAGTGGAAAGGCCGGCAGAACGGGCAACTTCGCGCACCTGAGGCTTAGACAGCTCGCCAACCGGGAACAGCATATGCGCAAGCTGTTCCTGGGTTAAGTGGTACAAAACGTAGCTTTGGTCCTTCCTTGGATCCAACCCCTTCTTGAGCAGATACCTTCCCGTAGAGGGATCGAAATCGCGCCTGGCATAATGCCCGGTTGCCACAAAGTCGAAGCCAAGCTCTTCACGCCGCTGCTGCAGCGCCCCGAACTTCAGATAGCGATTGCAGTCGATGCAGGGATTCGGCGTTCGTCCGCGCAGATAGCTTTCGCAGAACTTGTCTACCACACAGGCTCCGAAGCTGTCTCGGTAATTGAAGACGTGATAAGGGATGCCAAGCCCAAATGCAACGCTGCGAGCATCTTCCACATCTTCAAGCGAGCAACAGGTTCTGCTCCCCCCTTCGATGACAACACCGTCATCATCGAAGAGCTTCAGGGTGACGCCCATGACATCGTAGCCGGAATCGACTAGAAGCTTTGCTGCTACAGAGCTGTCAACCCCGCCGCTCATTGCGCAGATCACTCGTTTGCCTTGTTTGCTTTCAGTGGGCACGCTACCTCCCTAGCTGCTCGTTCATGCTTCCCGTACGATACCCAGAAAGATCGAGCGACACATAGGCAAAGCCCAGTTGCTTCAATTTATCCACTATCTCGGCACGGATGCCCTCGCCTGCAATCCGGGAAATCTGGTCGGAAGGCACCTCGATGCGCGCGACATCTCCGTGGACCCTAACCCGTAGCTGCGACAATCCCAAAGAAGCCATTGCCCGCTCGGCAAGGTCGACCTGCTTGAGGCGATCAACGGAAAGCTCATCGCCATAGGGAAACCGCGTGGCAAGGCAGGCATTCGATTGCTTGTTCCAGGTTGGCAGGCCCAGCTCCTGAGAAAGCTTACGTATATCGGACTTCGTGAACCCCGCCTGGCGAAGGGGGCTTTTCACCTGGAGTTCCTCCAGGGCCTTAAGGCCAGGACGGTAGTCGCCCAGGTCATCGAGGTTGGAGCCATCTGCGATAGTGGTTATCCCCAGATCTGCCGCAGTATCCATCAACGCACCGAAGATGACCTTCTTGCAGACGTAGCACCGATTGGGCGCATTGAAACGAACCTCGTCCTCAATGAAAGGATTTGGGTCGCAAACGGTATGCCTGATGCCGTAGCGCTCGCAGAACGCAAAAGCATCCGAAAGCTCGGATTCCGGCACAACGGCGGCGCGTGCGGTTATGGCAACCGCACCTTCTCCCAGCACCTGATGGGCCACGTATGCTAAAAGGCTCGAATCCACACCACCGGAAAAAGCCACCGCTACAGATCCGTATGATTCAAGTTCCCGTCGCAGCGATTCATGCTTTGCTTCGAGGTTGCCCACTGAACTCCATCCTTTCGTTACCCGACAACATCCCCGAACACTATCACAGCAACACGGAGACCAAAATAAGCAACGCAGCGTTACATATATCCTGCATCGATCGATCCTCTAAGTTGCCGCGAGCCTAATGCGCCGATTTTGAAAGGGAGAGGACCAGTTCGTAGGCTTCGTTGCGGGGAAGACCGAAATCGATGCGCAGCTGCTTGGCAATCTCCTTGCTTGAAAGCGTGCCTTCTTGCAGGAGCCGAGCCGCACGCTTTGCGGCGCCTTCGTGGCATTCACTGTGCAGGGCCTCAGACTCCTCATAGGATGGAGCGTCTATCACGATAACGATTTCACCTTTGATGGGGGCAGCGGCTTCACGAGAGGCGAATTCGTCATGCACCTGTGCAGCCGAGCCGCGGAACACCTCTTCGTGGAGCTTGGTGAGTTCCCTGCAGACGGCAACGCGACGATACGGGAGCCATTCTGCAATGGAAGCCAAGGCCGAAACCAAGCGCTGAGGGCTCTCGTAGAACACCAACGCGGCATCAAGGGCGCTTAGGCTTTCGAGGACGCGCCTGCGATCCCCTTCCTTGCGGGGAAAGAACGCGCCGAAGAAGAACGATTGCGTGGGAAAGCCGCTGGCAACGTAGGCTGTGGCAACAGCGGTTCCCCCGGGAAGCACCTCCACCGCCGCGCCCGCCTTGCGTGCAGCATCAACCAAGCGTTGACCAGGGTCTGAGACACCGGGCATACCAGCGTCGGAAGCGAATCCGATAACCTCTCCGGCCAAGATGCGCTGAACTATCTGGTCAGAGCGCTTGGAAACGGCGGCCTCGTCGAGCCTTTCGAGACGCTTTGAGACACCCAGGGCGGCAAGAAGCCTGCCGGTTACCCGGGTGTCCTCGCAGCACAGGACATCGCACGCTCGAAACGCCTCAAGCGTGCGATGCGTCACATCGCCCAGGTTCCCCAATGGAGTTGGGATGATTATCAGTTTTCCTGTGCTCAAGGGAGTTGGCTACTCTTCGACGGCGGCGATGACCTCGACCTCAACCAAGGCGCCCTTGGGAAGCTTGTCGATGCCGACAGCCGACCTAGCGGGAAGCTTTTCCCCGAACGACTCCGCATATACGGCGTTGAACTTGGCGAAGTCGGCGATGTCCTCAAGGAAGCAGGTGGTCTTCACCACATGGTTGAAATCGGTGCCGGCGGCAGCGAGCAGCGCAGATACGTTCTTCATTACCTGGGTTGCCTGTTCCTCGATGGTGGAACCGACAAGTTCGCCGGTAGCTGGGTCGAGGGCGATTTGACCAGAGGCGAACAGCAGGCCGTTGACCACTACCCCTTGTGAGTAAGGGCCGATAGCAGCAGGTGCTTTTTCGGTGCTGATGGAATGCATGGTTTCCTCCTTGGAAAAGGTGGCGCATAATTAACGTCACGCGATGGGGTATTTTCTCCATACTACTCTTTCGCTTGAACCCGGGCTTAACCAACAGCCCCAAAACCGAAAAAGACAAAGGACACCCATGCTGACGCTCAACACATTCGAAGAAGCAGCCAAAAAGGTTAAGGAAGTCACGCAGGAGACCAAGCTGATCTACAGCCACCATTTCAGCAAGGAAACCGGCAACGAGGTGTACCTGAAACCCGAGAACATGCAGCGCACCGGCGCCTACAAGGTGCGCGGAGCCTACTTCAAGATCAGCACCCTGACCGATGAAGAGCGTGAGCGGGGACTGATCACCGCTTCCGCGGGCAACCATGCTCAGGGCGTTGCCTACGCGGCACGCAAGTACGGCGTGCCCGCTACGATCGTCATGCCCACCACCACTCCCCTGATCAAGGTCGAGCGTACCAAGGAGCAGGGAGCCGAGGTGATCTTGGCGGGCGATGTGTACGACGAATCGTACGAGCATGCCATGAAGGTTGCCGAAGAACGCGGGCTCACCTTCATCCATCCTTTCAACGATCCTATCGTTGCAGCAGGCCAAGGTTCGATCGCGATGGAAATCGTCCAAGAGCTTCCATTGGTTGACTACATCCTGGTTCCCATCGGCGGCGGCGGACTTGCCACCGGTGTTTCCACTTTGGCCAAGATGCTCAACCCGCGCATCAAGGTCATCGGCGTTGAGCCTGCAGGTGCCGCCTGCATGAAGGCCAGCCTCGAAGCCGGCCATGTGGTTAAGCTGCCCAAGGTGAACACCATCGCCGACGGCACCGCCGTGCAGGAGCCGGGAGACAACATCTTCCCCTACATCCAAGAGAACATCGATGACATCATCACCGTTGAGGACGATGAGCTTATCGTCGCGTTCCTCGATATGGTCGAGAGCCACAAGATGATCGTTGAGAACTCGGGGCTTCTTACCATAGCCGCCCTTAAGCACCTTGACGTGAAGGATCAGAAGATCGTCTCCATCCTCTCTGGTGGCAATATGGATGTGATTACCATGTCCACAGTCGTGCAACACGGCCTGATCCAGCGTGATCGCATCTTCACGGTGTCGGTGCTGCTGCCCGACCGCCCCGGCGAGCTGGTTCGCGTTGCCCAGACCATCGCTGATGCCAACGGCAACGTTGTGCGCCTCGAGCACAACCAGTTCGTAAGCGCCAACCGCAACGCAGCCGTCGAGTTGCGGGTGACCATCGAAGCGTTCGGCACCGACCATAAGCACAAGATCGTCGATTCGCTTGAGCAGAACGGGTTCCGCCCAAAGCTTGTCAGAGCGCACCTGTAAAGAGCGTTTCACTTTGCCCATATACAAGAAGCCCTCCTTTTCAGGGGGCTTCTTTTGTTATGGACGGGCTTGTTTGCGACCCCTGGTAATGCGCAGATCACCTGAACCGTGCCGAGGCTCACGCATCAATCCGAGTCCTTCGATCTAAGAAGCCTCTTCGCTATCACGTAACCTACCGTCATGTCCAAGGCAAAAAGAACGGCATAGACCGAGCAGCAGAGCTTTGCATGCTTACGGTAATTCCAGTCCTTGAAGTACTCTTCCATCAGTTCTCCCCTTCCTAACACCGATCGGTCAGCTTCCAGCTCGATTCGTTCGGCTGGAGCGGGCGGGCAGGTTCGACCCCCGTCCAAGCCGACACCCGTTTGAGCATACCGTCTAAGTCCAGAACACCAAAGGCAAACCCCTTCCGTACCAACTCCTTCGGAAGCAGCAAGTCGTATTTCTCGAAATACGGAACCTCACCTGGATACACCAATTCCATCGGGTCTAGGGGGATCGAAGCCTCCTTCGCCAGCGTCTCATAGAATTCATCCTGGCCAGCATCCATTCGGAACTGCAGGTAATACGGGCGATATGAGTCAAGGCCGCGCAGATGCAGCTCCTCTGCGCAACGCACCTTCAGGAACCGCTCTAGGGCCATGAAAGCGTAGGTTCCAAGCCAGGGGAACAGGGCCCACGTATCGCCCCCCAAGTTCACCAGAGGGGCATCTGTGACTCCTGCGTTCTTGCTCACACGGCGAGCAAGCGAAAGACGAGCCCGCGCGTTTTCCATCAGATATGGGTATTGCTGCCTTTCCTGCAGCACCAAGTGCATCCGCTCGAGGATCTTCGTGTTGATATTGCCGGCGCACTCCCCGAAATAAGCAGGTACTTTGCCCTTGATCTTGGTGACGTATACAAGATGGCGCTTGCGGTCTATTTCCTCCACCAGCCAAACATGGCCGGCGATGGCAAGTCGCTCACCAACCGGCGGAGGTAACACGACGGTTCCCAGTTCCTGGGATTCGCACCTGACAGTGAATTCCTCATCGTCTTGGAAAACGGCATAGAACTTGAAGGAGCCGGTAACCCTCTCGCCGGCAAGGCCAACTATAAGCCCGCCAGATTCGGTGGCCTGGATATGGTCGCTCTCTAGCAGGTGCCTTAAAAGCACCCGATAATCGTCGAGCCCTATGCGGTGAAAGTAAGGCAAGGTAAGAACCCGCTCAGCCAGTTGAGGCGGTGTGAGCTCCCCGCAACTTGCCAAGGTTGCCATCGTCTGATGGTAAAGGAGGCTGAACGGCATCCGGTCCAGCCGAGGGGGCTCGACCCAACGTTCCTCAAGATACACCTGGACAAGGGCGATTCCTTGCAGAAGCTTCCAAGGAATGGTGTCGGGCATAAGGGTG
>CAVDDI010000099.1:0-6423 GCA_963607675.1 bacterium
ATGTTGAGCTCGGCATCCACCTCGTTGCCAGTGACCGTCCATTGCGTGCGGCTGGCAAGGGACTGCTCGTAGGAGATTTGCTGTTCGATATTGGAATCGGTGTCCGTTTCCTTGGGATTTTCCAGGTCGTACTCCGATGCGAAGAAGGTGTCCACGTTACTGGATACGCGCTCGGCATACTGTGCCGAAACGGCTGAAGAGGCCTCGTCCTTCGTCATGCCGGCAACCGAAACGTCGCCGATGGTCACACCAGCATAGATGCGATCCCCGTTGGCAAGGGAATCGAAGCCTGCTGCCACCACGGCGATGACTGCAACCGCAAGGGCGGCTTTGATCTTGAAGGATAAGCCATGCGAGCGCTTCCTTCCCGCAGTGGCCCCTTCGGTGGCATAGCCTTGAAAAGCCTTATTTCCCGCGGTTCTTGGTGCGGCATTGCGCGCGTTCCTCCTGGGCTTTACCTTCTGTCCGTTTGAAGACGATTCAGAACGATGCGCATCAGAGACGACGTGCCTGTTCGCATTAGCGCCCCTTTGCGCGGAACGGTATCGATGGTTGCCATCTGCATTATCCAGACCCCTAGAGCCGGATCCAGGACGGTTGTTGCGGCCCATTGGGGTGTGGCTGCAGGAGCCCGCATCGTGAGCATAAGCAGACTGCGCTTCCCTTGTCGGTAGACCATTGTTTGCCGATGCGCGTTCTTCGGCCGCTCTGCTCCGTATCCTATCGATCTGCTCGGAAGAGCGCAGGCCCCTTCCTGCGGGATTCGCATAAGCATTGTCGGAGCCGACTACGCTCGGACGAGACGCCGAGCCCGTGCTCCGGGACCCAGCGTTACCGTTCAGGCGAGATGACGGCTGGGTTCTGTTGCCTCGCCGAGAGGGACCGCCGTCCGAGCGGCGGTCCAGAGCTTGGTTTTTCCGTGGGGGGCGCATGCCTTACGCCTCCGCTTTGCGCGCGGCATTCATGCCCTTCACGCCTGAGGAGATGTAATGCGCAGTAGTTGCGATGCAGAGCACGAGCCCAACATACGCAAACCAGAAACCCCACGAATAAGGGTCGGCGGAAAAGCCGGGAAGCCAAGACCAGGAAACCAACCCCAAGCCTTCAAGAAGAGGCTCATTGAGCAGGATGCCGGCGAATCCGACATACAGGAACGTTGTGGCAACCTTACCTAGGTAGATAACGGGAACCCGCACCTTCCAGCGGGAGATCAGGTAACTTCCCCCGCACAGCATAAGAAGGTCTCGCAGGATCACAACCAAAACGATCCAAACAGGCAAGCGCCCAATGATAAGCAGGCCGACAACGCCGGAAATCATAAGGAACCGATCGACGAAAGGATCCAGAAGCTGGCCGAGTTTTGAAACGGAATTGGTGCGGCGGGCAACTTGGCCATCCACCCAATCCGTAGAAGCGGCAACAGCGAACACCAAGGTAGCCGCAAGGTTCATGCCATTGAACAGAAGGACAAGGAATACAGGGATCATGCACAGACGAATGAAGGAGAGGATATTGGGGATGGTGACGATCTTGTTGCTAACCTCGTATTCAGATTGCTTGACCTGACCCATCGAGCCCTCCACAAAAGAACCGGGCCACGCGGACCCGGTTTCAAACGCCGATACTCCCTACGAAAGGCTGCCTATTCGGATTGAGCGGCTTCAGCTTTCATCTTTGCCGCCTTGGCTTCCTTTGCTGCTTTGATTCTAGCAGCTTTCTCGGCGTCTTTTCGTGCTTGCTCGGCCTTTTCCTCTTCGCTTGGCTCTGGCTTGCGGAAGGTCTCCACAACCTTCTCTTTCGAGGGGTGCACGATTACTGGATCCATGCTCAAGCAGCCCTTGGGGCATTCCCGAACGCAGGATTCACATTGAATGCACTCGAAATGGTTAATGGACCAGGTGCCTTCCTTTTTCTGGACGGAAATAGCATTCGTGGGGCAGCGTTTTTCGCAGATACCGCAATAGATGCAATCCGTATCGTCGAAACGAACGCAGCCGCGAAGCGTCTGGGGATGCTCCGGCTCTTCGTAAGGATAGCGAACCGTCTCAGGCTTCCCAAAAAGCGACCTGAGGGTCATTTTCCCAAGTTTGAAACCACCCATTGGTCTACCTTTCCGTACAGCTGATGCAAGGATCGATGGTGAGGACGATCATGTTCACGTCGGTGAGATCGCAGCCCTTAAGGGCCATGGTCATACCAGCGATGTTCGTTGATGTGGGCGTCCGGATTCGCATACGCTCGAGGAATTTCGTCCCGTTGCCGGAAGCGTAATAGTAAACCTCGCCTCGGGGCTGTTCGAGGATGTTGCAAGCCTCGGATCCTTCGGCCGGTGCCCCTTTTACGGGATTGAGTATCAGGCCATCGGGAATCTTGTCTATCAGCTCACACACGATATCAATAGACTGAAGAACCTCGAGGGCGCGAACCCTGATGCGAGCGTAGCAATCACCTTGGGTATCCAAGATGGGCTCGAAAGAAGAAAGCTCACCATACCCGCCGATACCCAAGCAACGCACGTCGTTGTTGACGTTGCTTGCACGAGCGAATGGGCCAACCATGCCGTATTCGCGAGCCTGCTCTTCGTCGATAAGGCCAACCCCTACCGTACGGTTCATAACCGAGCTGTCCTTGAGGAATGCGTTGCAGATCTCGGAGTACTCGCCCTTCAGTGAGTTCAAGGTGTCCTTGATTCCAGCAAGGGTGGGGGCATCAATGTCGCGGGCAACGCCGCCGAGCAAGGTATACGAAAGGATAACCCTTCCACCGGCCACGTTCTCGAATATATCCAATATGCGCTCACGAAGACGCCAGCAATGCATGAAAAGGCTTTCGTAGCCGAAAGCATCCGCCGCAAGGCCCATCCAGAGAAGATGGGAATGTATGCGGGAGAGCTCGTGCATGATGGTGCGAAGGTATTCAGCGCGCATGGGGACCTCAGCACCCATCAGGTGCTCGACGGTCTGCGCGTATCCATAGCTGTGCCCGAATGCGCAGATGCCGCAAATGCGCTCCGCAACGTAGATGTACTGGTGGATATCTCGGGTTTCGACAAGTTTCTCGAGACCACGGTGAACAAAGCCGATTTGAGGCAGGACGTCAACAACCGTTTCATCTTGTACCACTAGGTCGAGATGAAGTGGCTCTGGCAGAACAGGATGCTGGGGGCCAAATGGGATAACTTGAGCTTTGCCCATGTCTACTCGCCTTCCTTCTTCTGTTCGGTGGCTGCGGCCTTCTTGGCCTTCGCTTCCATGGCTGCACGAACCTTTGCGGCCTTCTCGGGATCCATGCCTGCCAATTTTGCCTCTAGGGCATCAGCGGCCTTGGCTGTTTCCAACTGTGTAGCCTTAGCGGCTTTTGCCTTCATAGCCGCACGTACTTTAGCGGCCTTCTCGGGATCCATGCCTGCTAGCTTCTTCTCGATGTCGTCTTCGTTGGTCGAAGCGCTTTCTTTAGAAGCCTTGGCAGCCCGGGCCGCCTTTGCTGCGGCAACCTTAGCGGCCTTTTCACGTGCGGCAAGCTGCTCTTGGCTGATGATGGTCATCGGAGCCTCAACGCCTTCAGCAAAAGCATAGAACTTGCCCTTGAAGTCAAGCAGGTTACCCACTACATTGACGCCAAAAAGATCGTGAGCCTCGTTTTCGAAAACGAAAGCAGTAAGGAATAGCTCCGTCACTGAAGGGACTTCAGTGACGCCTTTTTGGATACGGGCAACCTTGAGGTTGATGACCTCTGCGCCCTTGACGAACGTGTAGAAAAGCGTAATCGAGTCGTCTCGCTCCAAAACGGGGTGGATCTGGGCCAAGCGATACCCGTCTTCTTTGAATCGCTTGCTCGTTTCTAAAAGCTGATCGAGCTCAATGCTGCGGAAATCCTGTTCGATAGCCATGTTCTACGCACCCCTTTCCTGGTTCTCCATGTTCTTCGCCTTCTCCTCCAGCACGGCAACGCCTTGCACCACCGCGTCGATGATGGCCTCGGGCCTAACCGCGCATCCAGGAGCGTACACATCTACCGGGATCGCCTGATCGACACCGCCTATAACGTTGTAGCAATCACGGAAAATGCCACCCGAACAAGCGCATATACCGCATGCGACAACGACTTTCGGCTCGAGCATCTGATCGTAGATCTCCTTGACAACATCGATGTTCCGCTCGTTAACGCCGCCGGTTACCAAGAAGATATCGGCATGCTTGGGGTTGCCGGTGTTCACCACGCCGAATCGTTCTGCATCGAAAAGCGGGGTAAGCGCAGCAAGCACTTCGATGTCGCACCCATTGCAGCTTGAGGCATCGTAATGGATGATCCAAGGTGATTTAGATAAATACGACATTGGTTCTCCTTACAGATAGACCAGCAGGGCGATGTTGATGCCTGCGAACACGAGCGTAACCAACCAGGCCGACTTCAAGAGCAACTGCCATTTCACACGAGCGAAGTTGTTGTCGATCCAAATCTCAAGGAAGTAGACAAGGACCAATGCAATGGCCACCACGGCAATGCAAATCGGGCTGCTCCACACGAAGAACAGGGCGATCCATGCCAGGAACAAGACGTTCTCACACCAATGCATGATCTCTACCTGGGCGAGGACCTTGCCTGACATTTCCGTGGTTACGCCTTTCACCAAATCTTGGTGGGCATGATGCGAATAGGAAAGGTCGAACGGCGATTTGCGTAGCTTGATGGTGAGGATGAACAGCATGGCAAGGAACACGCCGACGCATGAGCCGATGATGGGGCTGGGCACGTGTAGGATGGCGCTAACGTCAAAGCTGCCAACTGCAAGGTAAAATGCCACCGCAAGCAACAGGACCATCGGCTCGTAAGCCATGACCTGCAGCGTTTCGCGATGTGCGCCAACTTCAGCAAAAGGCGAACGCGACGCATATGCCGCCATAATGAACAGCATCTCGGCCAGTGTGACGACGAATACGCAAAGCAGGATGTTGCCTCCCGTGAAGAATATGCCGCCAGCCACGAATGTGAAGATGAGCGCCCAGAAGACGTAGGTGCCGATCGCAGAGTTGACCCCCGCATTTTCCTTCATAAGGAGCTTGCGGACGTCGTAATAAGGCTGAAGGATAGACGGCCCTACCCTTCCCTGCATGCGTGCGGTTATCTTGCGGTCGATACCGGACAACAGGCAGCCAAGCACGGTTGCCGCAACGGCAAACGCGGCAGAACCCAGAAGGGTGATTAGG
Source organism: bacterium (assembly GCA_963607675.1). Lineage (GTDB taxonomy): Bacteria > Actinomycetota > Coriobacteriia > Coriobacteriales > Eggerthellaceae > Anaerotardibacter. The sequence continues at coordinate 5,208 of CAVDDI010000099.1, forward strand.
ATGGTTATCGCTGTTTCCATTCTTGTGCTCCCCTCTTCCTACAGGATGCCCAAAGTCACAACAGAGCAATATCCTGCCCAACAGAATGCTGCGACTAGCAGCAGATAACAGCAGATATTCCCTATTGGCCGTATCTTGCTTTCACCGAACACCGATTCAAGGTACCAGTTCCTTGCGGTGGCCTCTTGCGGAACCGAAAGCGCGTTGACGAAGGTACGGTTCGCGTTGTCGGCGGAGACGCCGGAAAGGTACACGTCGGTTTTGCGCATCGTCTTACGGAATTTACGCATACCGCCAAGAAGCACAATGGCCAGGATGATCACGATGACGCCGCAGGTGTAGAGATCGTCTGAGAGGATGGGCTGGATCGCGATCCCCAAAACAGACCCAACGTATGGCTCTACCAGGTAATCGGAGATAAGCGGGATGCATGCGCAGCTTGCGAGCGCCATGACCGTGAACGTCATCGTTGCGATCCACTCGCTCCAATGCACGGTTTGCTCGATGCTTTCCGGGGTGCCGGTGATGCCGGCAAGCTTTCCAAGCCACTTAGCCCAGAACATGAACGTTGCTGCTGAACCGAAAGCGAGCATCAGAAGAAGGGCGAACTGACGGGTATCGACAAACGAGACCAGCGTGGCCCATTTCGCCACAAGCATACCGAAGGGGGCAAGGAACATGATCATGATTCCAACGATCATCATGCGGGAAAGGCGCGGCATCCGTTCGAACAGCAGATCCATGTCCTCGATGTCGCGGGATCCGATGTGATGCTCGGCAGTGCCCACGCACAGGAACAGAAGGCTCTTGGCGATAGCATGGAATATCACCAGGAAAATGGCTGCCCAGATTGCCTCAGCGGTGCCAACGCCGGCGCATGCGGTGATAAGGCCTAGGTTCGCTATGGTCGAGTAAGCAAGAACGCGTTTGCCATTGTGCTGGGATATCGCCATGAACGAGCAGAGCATGAACGTCAGCCCGCCGACAAGGATGACCAGAAGCGAAGGCGCAAACGAAACGGCGTAGATCGGTGCGCACTTGATGAGCATGAACACGCCTGCTTTGACCATGGTGGACGAATGAAGAAGCGCAGAAGTGGGCGTAGGCGCGACCATTGCGCCCAGCAGCCAGGTATGGAACGGCATCTGTGCTGCCTTGGTTATGCCGGCCAAGCTCAAGCACGTGAGGGGCAGCACCACCATGGTGGGGGCAAGGG
>CAVDDI010000100.1:0-6398 GCA_963607675.1 bacterium
TCGTGGTAGGGGAACTCGCGGTAGAGCTGTGCGGTGGCTTCCTTTATGTCGGCCAGGCGCTGGCATTTCTGCTCTGCGCTGCGTGCTCGTTTGAAGTCCTGTTTCATGCTGTGTCCCTTGATGTCGATGCCCGGCAGGGAAGCCTGTACGCCGTGCCCCGGTCGTAGGGGATCGGCTGATGCCAGTATAACGTACAGGCTTCCTTAAGGAACGCTGCGTAATTTACTTGGCGAGCATCTCTCCCAGATGTTTGCAGGCCTCGGCTGCTTCGCCCTCGGGGTAGTCTTTCGCGATAACGGTTTCGACGGGGCTCACGCCGGCTTCTTCGGCGCGCTGTACCCAGTAGTCCATCCATTCGCCGTTGTTCCAGTCGTAGGAACCGAAGAAACCCACCTTCTCATCGCCTAGAAGGGGCTCGCATTCGTCGTACATGGGCTCGAACTCGGTGTCTTCCAGCTCTTCGTCGCCCATGGCAGGGCAGCCGAAGGCGAAGGCGTCGAACTCGGGCACGCGTTCCACGCCGAAGTCGGTTGCTTGGATGATGGTGGGGGTGCCGCCTGCTGCGGTGACGCCTTCAGCCACAAGGTCGGCCATGGCCTCGGTGTTGCCGGTGCCGCTCCAGAAAACGATCGCTACGTTGCTCATAGTTGCTCCTTTTCAGTGTGGGCGTGGTAGCCCGGGTGTGATCACCAACAAGTTAACATTGGCTAACTTCATGTCAAGAAGGCGCATGCAAACGGTTGATAACGGTTACCGGCGGTGCTCGTAATGGCTGCTGCGCTGGCTTCGAAGCACCCGTGATGGCGGTTGGGTTGGGGTAAAGGGGCTGCCAGGGTGTTGGATGGCGATGGCGGTCGGGCTCTCCTGCAAACAGCGTAAAGGCGCCCGGTTCGCATCAGGGCCCGTGTTGCCAAGCGGCTACTGCCCATGCAGTAGAATGTGCATTGAAAACAGACTATCAACCGGGCATCATGCCCGAGGAAAGGGGAGCACCGCATGCCCGCCCAATGCAACCTCATCATCGATTCCTGCTGCGACCTGCCGCTCGACATCGTGCAACAGCCCGGAATCGAGCTTATCGACTTCAACTACATCATCGAAGGCGAAACGTACAAAGACGATTTCTACCAGTCCTGCAGTCCCAAGGAGTTCTACGACCGTATCCGCCAAGGTGCCACGCCCAGCACTTCGCAGGTTGCGCCGGCGGAAACCGAGGCTGCCTTCCGGAAGGCCATCGAATCGGGCGTTCCCACGGTGTACCTGTGCTTTTCCAGCGGCATTTCCAGCAACTACAGCACGGCCTATGCTATCTGGAGCCAGCTGAAGGCAGAAGCGCCCGATGCACCCATCTTCATTGTTGACCTGCTGGTTGGCTCTACGCCCGAAGGCCTGTTGGTGCTGGAAGCGCTGCGTCAGCGCGAGCTGGGCTTGACGGCCGAAGAAATGGTTGCCTGGGCTGAAGAGGCGCGCTATTTCGTGCATACCCTATTCATGGTTGACGACTTGGACGCCCTGCATCGCGGTGGCCGCATCCCGGCTTCGGTGGCGTTCGCCGGCTCGAAGCTCGATTTGAAGCCCCTGCTCAACTTCGATACCAACGGCAAGCTTGCCCTTGCCGGCGCTGCCCATGGCAGGAAGAAGGGCTTGAAGCAGTTGGCTGCCTGCTTCGAGAAGGACCATGCCGAAGACAGCAGGGTGGTGCTGGTGGGCAACGCCGACTGCGGCAAGGATGCCGACCGGTTGGTTGACCTGCTTACCAAGCAGAATGAGGCGCTTACGGTGGTCAAACACGATATCGGCGCAACCATCGGCAGCCATGTTGGTGCGGGGATGGTGTCCATCTCCTTCTGGGGTGGCGATAGGCGCGAAGAGCTTTCCGTGGCCGATCGCATTGCCCGCAAGGTGAAGTGCAGCAACTAACCTTCGCCTTCTGCGGCATATTCAGCTGCTATTTCCAACGGGGCTTTGAATGCCTGGCTTCAAAGCCCCGTTGGCGTTTACGGCGCTCCATGGCCAACTGCTTTTCAGGGGAGCCGTTGCCGGCGCCTGTGCAATCTGCCTGATGATGGGCCTTGGGGCTTGCAGGGGAAAGCGCAGTGCGCCCGGTTGACGGCTCCCATTTTATCCGTATACTTATGAACAGTTGTTCATATGAAGAAAGGTTTTCGCATGGCCAACGAAGACGACAAAACCACCGAAGAGGGCAAGCCGCTTGGCTCATCATCTGCTTCGGCGCCTTCGACCGAAGGGGAGGGGGATTGCTCCTCCTGTGGCTGCTCGGCCGATACCGGGGGCGATGATGCTGCGGTGATGCCCGATGAAGAACTGCTCTACGACTTGGCCGACCTTTTCAAGGTGTTCGGCGATACCACGCGCATCAAGATCCTGTACGCCCTTATGGCCCAGGAGCTTTGCGTGGCAGATTTGGCCGAGGCCATCGGCGCCACCCAAAGTGCGGTTTCGCATCAGCTGCGCACGCTGAAGCAGTCACGCCTGGTCCGTGCCAAGCGCGACGGCAAGAACGTTATCTACTCGCTTTCCGATGGTCATGTGCACACCATGCTTGCCCAGGGCATGACGCATATCTGCGAGTAGGCAAGGGGCGGCAGACGGCAATGCTCTGCAGTTTGCCCGTTCAACAGGGATTTGTTCATAGGAAGGGGCACGCCGAGGCTTGGCTTCGGCTGCTATCGAAGGAAAGGGATTTCCCATGCGTAAGGTATTCAAGCTTCAAGACCTGGATTGCGCCAACTGCGCCGCCAAGATGGAAGACGCCATCAAGAAGATCAATGGCGTGAACACGGCTTCGATGAGCTTCATGACGCAGAAGCTGGTCATCGACTGCGAGCCGGAAAACCTCGATGCCATCATGGACGAGGCAGAGAAGATCTGCAAGAAGATCGAGCCTGATATGACCATCCTGCGATAGTTCGGCATCTGTCGGGCTCTAGGAACAACGGGCATGGTGCGCGCAGGTCTTCCCAAGGCCCGTATGCGCCCCCCCATACGCTACGAGAGGATCCTGCATGAACAAGAAGCAGAAGCGCACGCGCAACCGCATCGTTGCCGCGCTTGCCATCTTCGCGGTGGTTTTCGCGGTGACCGAATTCGTGCCGCTTGCCAGTTATGTGGGCGGTGAAACCAACGCGGTGTACCTGGAGTTCGTCTTGTTCCTGGTTCCGTACCTCATCGCCGGCTACGATGTGCTCCTTAAGGCTGCGCGCAACATCGGCAATGGCCAGGTGTTCGATGAGAACTTCCTTATGACCATCGCCACCGTGGGGGCTTTCGCCTTGGTGTTGTTCCCTGAATCCGACCCGCATATGGCCGAAGGCGCGGCGGTGATGCTGTTCTACCAGGTGGGCGAGCTGTTCCAGGGATATGCGGTGGGCAAGTCGCGTCAAAGCATCGCCGACATGATGGACATCGCCCCCGACTACGCCAACATCATGCGCGATGGCGAGTTGGTGAAGGTGGACCCGTACGAGATCGCCGAGGGCGACCAGATCGTGGTGAAGCCCGGCGAGCGCGTGCCGCTCGACGGCATCGTGGTATCGGGCTCCAGCCAGCTTGACACGGCGGCGCTCACCGGCGAATCGGTTCCGCGGCACGTAGAAGGTGGCGCTGAGGTTATCTCCGGCTGCGTGAACATGACGGGTCTGCTTACCGTGAAGGTGACCAAGCCTTTCGAGCAGTCCACGGTTTCACGCATCTTGGAGCTGGTGGAGAACGCCAGCGAGAAGAAGGCCCAAACTGAGAACTTCATCACGCGCTTTGCCCGTTACTACACCCCGGTGGTAACCATCGGTGCCTTGCTGCTGGCTGTGTTGCCGCCACTGCTGTTTGGCCAAAGCTGGGCCGATTGGGTGGAGCGCGGCCTTACCTTCCTTGTGGTTTCATGCCCGTGTGCCCTGGTCATCAGCGTGCCCCTTTCGTTCTTCGGCGGCATCGGCGGGGCATCGCGCTTGGGTATCTTGGTGAAGGGCAGCAACTACCTTGAGTCGTTGGCGAAGGCAGATACGGTGGTGTTCGACAAGACGGGCACCCTTACCAACGGCACGTTCAACGTGGTGGCGGTTCATCCGGAAGCAGCCGCAGAGGTTGACCCGGAGCTCATCCTTTCCATCGCCGCCCATGCAGAGGCATATTCCGACCACCCCATCGCGCTTTCCATCAAAGAAGCGTTCTCGGGGCAGATCGACCGTAACCGCATCGCCGAGGTTTCCGAGCAGGGCGGTCATGGCGTGCGTGCTGTGGTAGACAAGCATGTGGTGTTGGTGGGCAACGACAAGCTCATGCGCGAGCAGGGCATCGCCTACCATGACTGTGAGCTTACCGGCACCATCCTGCACGTTTCGTTGGACGGCGAATACGCAGGTCATATCATCATCGCCGACGTGGTGAAGGAAGATGCGGCGAAGTGCATCGCCGACCTGCATGCGGCTGGCGTGCGGAAAACCGTCATGCTTACGGGCGATCGCACGGAAGTTGCCCAGGCGGTTGCGCAGAAACTCGGCATCGATGAGTTCCACGGCCAGCTGCTTCCTGAAGACAAGGTTAACCAGGTAGAGCGCCTTCTGGGGCAAACGGGCGAAAAGGGCAAGCTCGCCTTTGTAGGCGACGGCATCAACGATGCGCCGGTGCTCACGCGTGCCGATATCGGCATCGCCATGGGTGCCATGGGCTCCGATGCCGCTATCGAGGCGGCCGACATCGTGCTTATGGACGACAAGCCCTCGAAGATCGCCTCTGCCATCCATATCGCCCGCAAGACCATGTGTATCGTTTGGCAGAACATCATCTTCGCCTTGGGCGTGAAGTTCGCCGTGCTCATCCTTGCGGCAATGGGCATAGCCACTATGTGGCTTGCCGTGTTCGCGGATGTGGGCGTTGCCATCCTGGCCATCCTGAATGCCATGCGCTGCATGTCGGTTGAGAAGTACCGTTAGGGGGTTGGGTCATCCTTGGCGGGCAACCAGACGTTCAACATGCAGGTGGAAGGTATCGATGTTCAGGTAACGCTGAAGCGGATGAAGAGCATCCGCCTGCATGTGAGGCCCAACGGAGATGTGACCCTATCGGCGCCTTTCGGCACGCATGAGGAAACCCTGCGGTCTTTTGTTTCGCGGAAATCGGCTTGGATAAAGAAGCAAAAGGCAGAATATGCCAACTCACCTGCGGCGATGGCGGAGCATGCCAGTCGCGCTGAAGTGGAGCAGTGGCGTTCGGTCGTTAAGGCATGCGTGCCGCCCTTGGTTGCCGAATGGGAGCGCATACTTGGTGTTAAAGTTACGACACTAGCGTATCGGAACATGAGAAGCCGTTGGGGAAGCTGTCAGCCATCTACGGGGCGGGTGTGCATCAACGTCCGTTTGGCGCTGTATCCGCCGGAATGCCTGGAGTACGTGGTTGTCCATGAGCTGTGCCATCTACTGGAACCCAATCACGGCGCGGGTTTCAAGGAGCTCATGGGCAGGGTGATGCCCGATTGGAAGCAACGGGAACGGATTCTGAACCCGCGCTGAACATGCTGCGCTACGGCAGATGCGAAACCAGCTTCCCCAGCACCATCGCGACTGCGGCACACACCAAGCTGGCAACAACCCATAAGGCTGCCATGGCCGCCCAGAAAGCCTCGGGGAACAGCTGTATCAGCAGGGAGCTTGAGCTGAACGTCCAATTGCCCTGTGCGAAGAGCATCTGGTGCATCCAGGTGAACAGCCCGTCGAAGTCGGCAACTGCCCAGGCGCCCAATGCGAACAGCAGGGCGAATACCAGCCCAGCGCCCGCCATAAGGGTGCGTCCGGCGCGCTTGCGGCTTGCGATGATGGCCAGCGCTACCAGCCCGGCAACGGCGAACCCGCCAACCACTCCCACCGATATGCGGCCGGTGGTGAATATGGGCGTGCAGTCGCGCAGGTGCGAAAGCGCACTTTCCGAAAGGGCGTAGCGCTCGGAAACGGCCCCCGCTGCATCGGCCAGCGATGAAGAGCCCGATCCTGCGGTGGAAGCTTCGGCGAATGCCGCACCCGAGGTTTCCCTCCATTCGTCGAACGCTGCGGCAAGGGAGGGGTTGGCCTCTGCCAGAGCGCTTTCTATGGCGGCGAACAGGCTGTCGCCGGAAGCGCCCTCTATGCTGTAGGCTCGGGCCGCTTCCGCTATGGCTGCCATGTCCTCTTCGGGGAATACCGAGTTCTCCCAGCCCGAGAACGTGCCCCCGATGGCAGCGGTTGCCTGCGGGGTAGTGCAGGCAACGAATCCAAGGCCGAACAGCGAATAGGCCACCGCTACGCTGGTGGCAAGGGACAACAGCCAAACAAGCGCTTTTCGCACGATGCCCATGCGCCTAATCCCTTACGCGGATGGTGGCGGCAGTGATGCCCTTCAGCTCCTTGCTG
>CAVDDI010000101.1:0-6310 GCA_963607675.1 bacterium
GCACGCACCAACGAAGAGGGAATCCGTCAGTTCATCGAGATCCTGGAAGGCTGGGGCCTTTCCGGCAGCGAGGTTCCGCTGGAGCATGTGCTGCACTTGAAGACCGGCGTGAACTACCTGGAAGACAACAACATGCTCGTTTCCGGCGAGTTCAAGGAAAAGCCCGATTTCCAGAAGTACAACCGCGTCGAGATCCCCGAGGAAGAGGCTTACGCGGCCAACTGCATCTGGGTGAACGGCACGGTCATCGTTCCCGAGGGCTATCCTGCCGTGCTGAAGGCTGTGCAGGACCTGGGTTACAAGACCCTGACGGTAGATACCTCCGAGTACCGCAAGATCGACGGCGGCCTGAGCTGCCTTTCCCTGCGCTTCTAGAAGCAGGCTTCATGGGGCCTTGCGGCCCTGCTGAACGTTGATTGGTTAAGGGCTCTGCCGTATGGCGGAGCCCTCTTTGCATGGTGGCGCATTGGCTTCGGGCTGTGCCGTAGGCGGGCTGTCATGGGTGCGCTGCAGCTTGGCCCATTGCCTATGATTCGTTCCCGTTTCCCGTGAAATCCTACGTGCGTTCTGTGCGTGGGCGTATCCGAGGTGAGTATGCTTCCTTATCTGATGATATGCGTATCGGTGTGCTTCGAGGTGTTCGCCGACACCATGATGAAGCTATCCGATGGCTTCCGCCGAAAGCTGCCCATTCTGGGCGTGGTAGTGGGCTATGCCGTTTCTTTCTGGATGATGTCCCAGGTGCTCTTGCAGTTGCCGTTGGGCCCGGTGTACGCCGCGTGGACCGGCTTGGGCATTGCCCTTACCGCTGTGGTGGGAGCGGTGCTGTGGGCCGAAGGGATGAATGCGAAGAAGATTGCCGGGCTCGTTGCCATCATTGCAGGCGTTGCCCTGTTGAAGCTGGGGGTGTAGACCATGTCGTTCAAGGAAGACGAGCGCACCGCCATAAAGGAGAAGGTGCGCTCAAAGTGCTTCTATTTCTTTCTTCTGGCCATCGCTATCTGCAGCGAGGTCACCGGCGCCATTTGCCTGAAAGCGTCCGAAGGGTTCACCGTGGTGCTCCCCAGTGCGGTTACTGTGGTGGGATACGGCCTTTCCATCTTCCTGCTGGTGAAGATCTTGCAACACCTGCCGCTCGGCTTGGTGTACGGCATATGGGGCGGCATCGGATCGGCAGTTACCATGCTGGTGGGTGTGCTGGTGTGGAACGACCCGTTCACGGCGTTCACTGCGCTTGGATTGGTCTTGGTGGTGAGCGGCTGCTACCTGTTGAACAAGGGCACCGACGAGATAGAGGCTGCCAAAGCGCAAATGCGTTGATAGGGTTTCGACGATAGCTGGTTGGTACGGATGCGATTCGTGGCTTTGGGCGACTAAGTGGAGGCGAGACGCGTTGCTTTGCAGCTCGGCAGCTTGTCCGTAAAGAGATGCCGTTACCCGGAAGCGGTGTTGCGATTCGCATCCTACGATTGCACAATAGCAATCACAGATTCGATGCAGGGGTGCCTTGGCGGTTTCCGCGCTTGGCTGAGAGGGCGTTCGCCCAACCCTTTGAACCTGTCAGTTAGTGCTGGCGTAGGGAGCATCTCAGGTTCATTCTGGGGCGCACGCTATGGCTGGCGTCCCTTTTGTTTTGCGTGGAAGGATTGCGCATGGTACGGATGGACCAGTTGAAGAGCGGTATCGAAGAAGCAGTTGCCAAGGTGCGGCAGGAAAACCCCCTGGCAGGCTCAGTGACCAACGGGGTCACCATGGATTTCGTGGCGAACGCCCAGCTTGCGGTAGGGGGCAGCGCCGCCATGGTGTACCTGCCCGATGAGGGCGAAACCTTGGTGGCGGCCGGTGGCGCGGTGTACCTGAACATGGGCACGCTGCTTCCTGTGTATCACGAAACGCTTCCGCGCACGGCAGCTGCAGCATACGCCGCCGGCAAGCCCTGGGTGCTCGACCCGGTGGGCATCGGCATCGGCCAGCTGCGCACCGACCTGCTGCTGGAGTTGAAGCAGTACAAGCCAGCCATTGTGCGCGGTAACGCCTCGGAGGTCATCGCTTTGGCTAAGCTGTGGGGATTGCTGCAGGAAGATGGTGAAGAGGGCGGCCCGCGTGGCGTGGACAGCACCGACACGGTCGATTCGGCGCGTGATGCGGCGATTGCGCTTGCTCGCTACACGGGCGGCGCTGTTGCCGTGTCGGGCGAAACCGACCTGGTAACCGATGGCGTGTTGGTGGCGCACTCGCACGGCGGCAGCGCACTTATGGAAAAGGTCACCGGCTTCGGCTGCTCGCAGGGCGGGGTGCTGGCGGTGTACGCCACGGCCACCGATCCGTTCACTGCCGCCGTATCTGGTGTTGCCCACTACAACCTGGCAGGAACGCGCGCAGCGCAGAATGCCGATGCCCCGGCCAGCTTCAAGCTGGAGTTCATCGACGAACTCTATCTTGCCACCGCGGCCGACATCGCCGGCAATCCGCTTGAGCTCGAGGAGGCATAAGTGAACACGCTGGTAGCGGTGGCCATTGCCCCGTTCGGGGTGGGCGACGAGCTTGCCCCCGAGGTGGCCGAAGTGGTGAAGGTGATCCGTGAATCGGGCTTGCCGAACCATACCTATTCCATGTTCACCGAGATCGAAGGCGAATGGGACGAGGTTATGCAGGTAGTGAAGGAAGCCACGTTCGTTCTGGCAGAAAAGGGCATCCGCACCGAAGTGGTGCTGAAGGCCGATATCCGCCCAGGGCGCACCGGCATGATGCAGCGCAAGGTTACCGCCGTTGACGAGATCTTGGAAGGGGAGGTGCGCGCATGAGCATCCGAGACGCGCTTGATATCTCGGCGTACCTGGTCATCGGCCCGGAAAACACCCTCGGCCGCCCGGTGGCGGAAATCATCGGACAGGCGTTGGATGCCGGCTTCACCTGCATCCAAGTGCGCTCGAAGGAATGCTCGGCGCGCGAGCTCATCGAATGCACTGCGCAGGCTGCAGACGTCATCTCTGCAGCGGGAAAGAGCGAGCAGGTTGCCCTTCTGGTGGACGACCGGCTGGACGTGGTGCTGGCGTGCCGTGAGCAGGGCGTGAAGGTGGACGGCATACATGTGGGGCAAACCGATATCCCGGTAGAGGTGTGCCGCAAGCTGCTGGGCCCCGATGCCGTCGTGGGGCTTTCCGCCCGTGCCGACGAGATGCTGGAGTACGTGAAGACCGCCGATATGAGCCTGGTTGATTACCTGGGTGTGGGCCCTTTGCACGAGACCCCCACCAAGAAGGATTGCGGCTTGGCCGCCGATGGCTCCGTGATAACCAAGAGCTTGGCCGATCTGGCCGATCTGCATGCGGTAAGCCCGGTGCCCATCGTGGTGGGCGGTGGCGTGAAGCTGGCCGATATCCCTATGGTGAAAAGCACGGGTGTGGAAGGCTTCTTCGTGGTTTCTGCTGTGTGCGGCGCAGAAGACCCCTATGCCTCGGCCTTGGAATTGGTGGAGGCCTGGAGCCGATCGTAGCCCCAGGCCTTTTCGCGCCAGCTGCCTGCAAACCGTGCCCGCATGCCCTTTCCTGCGGCGCAAGGGGCTTCATCCCTTACAATATCTGCTTGAAAGAAGAAGTAAGTAGGTATCGCTATGAGTGCGCGCATCAACATCGCCGCGGCCGATTCGGCTGTGGCTTCTCGGCTTGCTGCCGATCTTGGGCTTTCCAAGTTCCTTGCTACCGTCCTGGTTGCCCGGGGCATAGATTCCGTTGAGAAGGCCCGGGGGTTCTTGAACCCCTCGCTTGAGCGGGATTGGCTCAACCCCTACGACATAGAGGGAATGGATGCGGCGGTGAACCGCATCGAGGACGCCATAAAGGCCGACCAGCACATCTTGGTGTTCGGCGACTTCGACCTCGATGGCGTTTCTGCCACCACGCTCATGACTAAGGGCCTGCGTGCCTGCGGGGCGAAGGTCACCCCTTTCATCCCGCTGCGTTTCGAGGAGGGCTACGGCCTGTCCCAAGCCGCTATCGAGCGCGCCTTGCAGCACAAGCCCGACCTGCTGGTTACGGTAGACAACGGCATCGCGGCAAAGAACGAGGTGGAAGTGCTGAAGGCCCACGGCGTCGATGTGGTGATCACCGACCATCACGAGCCTTCCGACCTGGTGCCGCAGGGGGTTCCGGTGGTCGATCCGAAATGCGGCGAAAACCCCAGCTCGATCCTTGCGGGCGCCGGCGTTGCCCTGAAGGTGGTGCAGGCGGTGGGCAGCCGTTTCGGCCTGCCGAACATGTGGCTTGATCTGGTCGATCTTGCCACCCTTGGCACGGTTGCCGACCTGATGCCAATGCTCAGCCAGAACCGCGCCTTGGTGAGCCGGGGCGTGTGCATGCTCAACGAAGATCCGCGCCCATGCGTTGCCGCCCTCCTGAAGGAATCGGGCTTCGACGACAAGCCCGTGTCCTCTTCCAGCCTGAGCTTCACCATCATCCCGCGCCTCAATGCGGCGGGCCGCATGGGGAATGCCCAGCTTGCCCTTGACCTGCTTCTTTGCGATGACTATGCAGAGGCCTGCCACCTTTCGCGCCAGCTGGAGGAAGTGAACACCCAGCGCCGCACCATTGAAGCCGAGCTTGCGGAAGTGGCTTCCGAGCAGGCCGAGCAGATATTCACCGGCCAGCGCGCGCTGGTAGTGGCGGGTGAAGGTTGGCACGAGGGCGTGAAGGGCATCGTTGCTTCGCGCCTCACCAATCGCTATGGCGTTCCCGCCATCCTGTTCACCATCGAAGGGGATGAAGCGCACGGCTCGGGCCGCAGCGTGGGAGATGTGAACCTCTTCGAGGCGGTTTCCTCTTGCCAGGATATCCTTACCCGCTTCGGTGGGCACCATGCGGCGGTGGGCGTTACCCTTCCCGCGGAAAAGCTGCCCGAGTTCTCCGAGCGGCTGTGCGCCTATATGGACCAGCTGCCGCCCGAGGATTTCATTCCGCGCATAGAGGTGGACGCAACCGTCGATTTGGCAGAGCTTACGCTTGAGAACGTGGCCAAGCTTGATTTGCTGGCCCCCTTCGGTCAGGAAAACCCCAGCCCGCACTTCCTGGCCCATGGGGTGGTTATCTCGGGAGGCAGGGCGGTTGGCGCCGACAAGAGCCATCTTTCCTGCACCCTTACCGACGGCATCAGCTCGCTTTCCAGCATCATGTTCCATTGTCCCGACGTTTCGGGTCTTCTGAACTGCGGCTGTGCTCTCGATGCGGTGTTCGAGCTGCAGATAGACACCTGGAAGGGGCGCCGCACGGTGAAGGCCGTGGTGTCCAGCCTGAAGCCTCTTTCGCCCTGTGCGGCGCTTGAGGAATGCCTGGGGGAAGACAAGGAATTCGTCTCTGGCCTGGTTGCCTATGATGAGGATGCCGATGCCCAAGGCGAAGACGCCGAGAGCCTGGTTGCCTCGGGCGAGGAGCGCGCCTTGTGGCAGGAGCGTGCCCAGGCCGACCCGATGGGCTTCCGCAGCGACATGGTCGCGGCGTTCCTTGGTCAGGCGAAGCTGCATGGGTCCCAGCAGCAGGTGCTTGACCTGCTGGATCAAGGGAAATCCGCCCTGGCCATCATGGGCACGGGTCGCGGCAAGTCCCTCATCTTCCACCTGCATGCCGCCCACTTGGCGCTGGCCCAGGGCAAGGCCAGCCTGTTCGTGTACCCGCTGCGCGCCCTTGTCGCCGACCAGGCGTTCCATCTGGACCGGACCCTGGGCTCGTTCGGGGTGCGCTGCGAGGTGGTAACCGGGGCCACCGATGCTGCCGAGCGCCGGCGCATCATGGAAGCCCTTTCCCAAGGTGAGGCCGACATCGTGCTCACCACACCCGAGTACCTTTCCTTCCATGCTCAGGAGTTCGCCCAAACCGGCAGGATCGGCTTCATGGTGGTGGACGAGGCCCATCACGTGGGCACTTCGAAGGCGGGTTTCCGCCCCTTGTATGCGCGCCTGGGGGAATCGGCCGAAAAGCTCGGATCTCCCCAGGTCTTAGCCGTTACCGCCACGGCAAGCACCCAGGTTGCCAGCGACATATGCTCTTCGTTCGGCATTTCGCCCGACTGCGTGGTGGAAGACGCATACGAGCGGCGCAACCTGGAAGTGGTCGATCAGCGCAACCTGAAGAAGCGCGAGCGCTACCTGGTGAACCTGGTTGCCCAGGGGCAGAAGACGCTCATCTATGTGAACTCGCGCATGGAGACCATCGCCCTTACGCGCAAGCTTCGCAAGCAAGAGCCGCACATCGCTTCCCTCATCGGCTTCTACAACGCCGGCCTTTCCCGCTCCGAGCGCGAGCGGGTGGAAAGCCTGTTC
>CAVDDI010000102.1:0-6286 GCA_963607675.1 bacterium
CCCTCAAACAGGGGGCGCCACATGGCCCCTCCCGAATAATGCATCCCGACTCCATTCGCCCATCAGTGCGCCAGCCTGCGCAGCAACGCCATCTCACCGGCATTCTATAGGCCCAGTTCCCAGCATTGAAGTACCTGATGAGCTAATGAGTCACTAAGGTTTTCATGAGTAAGCGGATAAGGGGCAGCACACCGCAGAAACGTGCACCTAGCCGCAATAGGCCTCAAGCACAGCGGACAGCTTGCTGAAATCGAGCGGCTTGGCAATATGCTCGTTCATGCCCGACTCGTACGCAGCCTGCACATCTTCGGCAAAAGCGTTTGCCGTCATGGCAACGATAGGCAATCTGCTGCAATACTCACCGCCGTGCGCGCGAATGGCACGGGTCGCCTGATGCCCATCCATGCGGGGCATCATCACGTCCATAAGCACCAGGTCATAGCGTCCAGGCTCCCTTTCGGTGACCATGCGCACAGCTTGCTCGCCATCTGTTGCGGTATCCACCTCTATATGCGCCAAGCGCAGTAGCTCACGGGCAACTTCCAGGTTGATGGCATTGTCTTCCACCACCAGAACCCGTTTCCCCGGATAGCTACCGGAAAGGGCAAGGTCGCAGGCCCCAGCATCCGCAGTATCGCTCACCAGCTCGTCGAAAGTGCTCAACAAACGCGACCTGAACAGCGGTTTGGAGATGAACGCATTAACGCCAGCCTCGCGGGCCTCCACCTCGAAATCGCTCCAATCATACGCACTGATTATGATGATGGGCACATCTTTGCCCACTGCGCTGCGAATGGCGCGAGCGCATTCTATGCCATTCATGTCCGGCATCTTCAAGTCGAGGATACAGGCGAAGAAGTCGCGCTTCTGCTCATGGTTCGCAATCACCATCTCAACCGCGATGCGCCCACCGGTAGCAGCCTGGGCCCGCATGCCGAAACCGTTCAGCATATCGCAGCAAGACTCAAGGGCCAGCGGATCGTCATCGGCAACAAGCACATCCAGGTCCACGAACTTCTCTGGTGGCTCTTGGATCTTTTCCTGCAGCTTGAGGAACACGGTCACCGTGTAACGCGTGCCAACGTCCAAGGCGCTTTCCACCTTTATATCGCCGCCCATCATACGCACGATGTTCCGGCTGATGGGCATCCCCAACCCGGCACCACGGATCCGCTCGACGCGCTCGTCCTTCGCACGCATGAAAGGCTCGAAGACCTTTTCCACGGTTTCCTTCGACATGCCGATGCCGTTGTCCTCGAACACGAACTCGTAACGACCGAACTTGCCTTGGTTGCTGGGGCGCTCGGCAATCGCAAGAGTGATGTTGCCGCCGTCTGGCGTGTACTTGATGGCATTGCCCATCAGGTTCACGAACACTTGCTGCAAACGAAGGGCATCGCCGGTAACGTCTTCGTGTTGAAGATTCCTCAGCGTTACGGTTAAGCGATGGTTCCTCTCGTCAACCTGCGGCTTCATCATCGCAACCAAGCTCTCTACCAAATCGCTCAGGTTGAAGTCCTCTTCGCTTAGGTTGATGTTGCCGCTTTCGATCTTGCTCATGTCCAAGACCTCGTTGATAAGGCTGAGCAGATGCCTTGAGCTCAAGGTGATCTTGCGAAGGCTGTCACGTACCCTGTCAGGATCGTCGGCATGGGCTGCAGCCAAGGCCGTCATGCCCACAATGCCGTTCATCGGCGTGCGGATCTCATGCGACATCTGCGAAAGGAACTGCGTCTTAGCCGCATTGGCGCGGTTGGCGTAGCTGAAGGCGTCGGACAACGCCTGGCGGGACCGGAACTCCTCTTGCATAAGCTGAGTTACGTCCTGCGCAACCAGGAGGATGCGGGAAACACCGGCATCGCAGAACTCCAAGGGCAGCACTGCCATGCCCATGTACTTTTCAGTGCCTTTTATGTTGTAGTCGAAGCGGAACACATCGCTCAGCTTGAGCAGCTCGCGGCGCAAACGCATCGGCGAGAGAGCCGCAGCGATACCGACCGTATCATCAACCAGGCAAAGCCTCTCGTCCATCAGGGAAAGGAATTCGCTGTATTTGCCTTGAGCCGGATAGCCCATTCGCTTGTCGAACTTGTAGAACTCGTATCTATCTTTCACCAAATCGCACACAGCGTAGCGCTCCACCATGCGCATAAGCCCGGAAAGCAGGGTCTCGTTGGTGGATTTCTCACGCAGGAGCTCCTGAGTCAAAAGCTCCCGGCGATGCTGCACATCAACGTTGAGGGTAATGCCGGCAACCTTGCTCACGCTGCCATCTTCCCGGTGGCTGGCGGCGCCTATCGACCGCAACCATACATAACCGTTATCCCGGACATGCACCCTGTAGGTGATGTCCAGATGGAAATCGGCTCCAGAGCCTTTGAACGTGGCCTCGATGCTGGCTCTGACCGAACCCAGGTCGTCAGGATGGATTATGGAGTAATACGCCTCGATCTCGTCGGGAAACTCGTTCTTGTCTGTGTAGCCGATGATGCGCCGCAAGTCAGAGCTGAAGGTGATACCCTCCATCGATCCATCCACGCGGAAAGTGATCATCCAGGTTCCCGTTTGGAATACATCGTTCACCAAAGAAAGGGTTTCAGCCTCTGGGGAGATACGGGCAGTAAAAAGCCAACAGGGAAAGCCCTGATCATCGACAACGTCCTTCTTCCTGATCTCGGCATAGCAGGGAGCACCCGTGGCATCTTTGAGGCGTATATGACTGGAGAACAAGTCGTGGCCCTGGCGCAGGGATCGGAGCAGCTGCTCCTTGTCGCCGAAGACGATATCGCGCAACGAACGGCCGCAAAGCCCAAAGGCGCAATCGGAGTCGAGCCCTAGGTTCTTAGCGAAGATCTTGCTGGCAAAGGTGATGGTCAGGTTCTCATCGTAGCGTCCCATGACAACACCTACTGCCGTGCTTTCCTCAAGCAAGGTCTGAACGGAATGGCGCATAGAGGGCGCTAGTCCGGAATAGTCATCCGTGATGCAGGTCTCGTCGAGATCCAAAGAATGGTTAGGCGCTGTTTCGCTCATACCGCTCCCTGATTAGGCGCGTGCAGTTTAACCTAGAGAATACAACAGATGGCAATGTCGGCGAAGCCACTGAACCAACAGGCAACACGGCAACCGTCTATTTCTCGGCAATGAAGAACAGCCGGGGGAAAGGCAAGAGCACTTCCCCGTTTGGCCGTGGAAGGGCCACTTTGGCCATCTCTGCGCGCACATCAGAGAGGAACAGGGGCCTAGAATCCGGTTCAAGCTGATCCAAGAAGGGCCTTAGGCCGGTTCCGCGGAACCACTCCACCACTGCATCGACCGAAGGCAGCCTGTGGAGGTACGAGGTTTGCCACATGGCGAAATCGTTGGCGCAACCAGCAAGCACATCGAAGTACTCGGCAACCTTGAGAGTGGTGAAGAAGCGGCGCCGCTTGAAGCACGGGGCCCATTTGGGGCTATCCACAACACGGTAGATGCATTGGTATATCGGCTCTTCTGAGTTGACCGGAACCTGCACGGCAAGCAAGCCGCCTGGGGCAAGGGATCCCATCAACCTCCGTATAAGCGCAGGGTTGTCGGGAACCCACTGGATGCATGCGTTGGAGAAAATCAGATCGAAGCCATCCCTGTTGCCCAGCTCGCAAGCCAAGGGAAGGGGGTCGTCCGTGGCGTCGAAGAGCCGGTATGACACATGCCCTCCGCCGGAAGGGGCACTTGCCCTGGTGGCCTCTTGGATCATATCCGGCGAGCTGTCCACGCCCAGGATGCGCGCTGCGGGAAACGCATGGGCAACCACCTTTGTGCTGTTTCCAGGCCCGCAACCCAGGTCCAAGGCCGTTGCCGGGGAAAACGCGTTGCCCGCCTGCGTGCGATAGGCAACAAGGCGCGACACCAGATCAAGCGAAGGCTGCGTTCGCTCCGCCTTGAACTTCAGGTACTGATCAGGATCCCAGTTTCCCATGCTCTGCCCCCTACCCTGTTTTGCCTTGCCTCCTTGAAGTGTAACAGCGTTGGCAAATGGGTAAGCATCGTGGGCTCAAAGCAACGTTGAGCAGAGGAGCGCAGAAAAAAGAAGCGAGCAGGCAAGTTACCTGCTCGCTTCGAACCTGGTTCAGGGCAAAGGGCTAAGCGCGGGTGCGGATCTCCTCGGTCACCTTTGCGATGAATTCCTCAACAGAGTAAGGGTTCGTCTCGTTGGTGGCGCGGTCGCGAACCGAGATGTTGCCGGCCGCAGCTTCCTTTTCGCCCAGGATGAGCATGTAGGGAACGCGGTCGATGCTACGTGCCTCGCGGATCTTGTACCCGATCTTCTCGTCGCGGTTGTCCACCACCACGCGGATACCGGCAGCCTCCAGCTGGTTGGCAACCTTATGGGCATAGTCGCGGCTCTTCTCGGATACAGGAAGCACCTTCACCTGCGTAGGAGCAAGCCATACGGGGAACTTGCCGGCATAATGCTCGATAAGGATGCCGATGAAGCGTTCTACGGAACCAAACGCCACGCGATGCAGCATAACCGGGCGCTTCTTGCTGCCGTCGGCATCCTGGTACTCAAGGTTGAAGTTCTGGGGCATCTGGAAGTCGAGCTGAACGGTACCGCACTGCCAGGTACGGCCAATGGTGTCCTTCAGGTGGAAGTCGATCTTGGGGCCGTAGAAGGCGCCATCGCCCTCATTCACCTCGTAGCTCATGCCCAGCTGGTCGAGCGCCGTCTTCAAGCCAGCCTCGGCTGCCTCCCACTCGGCATCCGAGCCCATGGAATCCTCGGGGCGCGTGGAAAGCTCAACGTGATATTCGAAGCCGAACTGCTGGTACACGGAGTCGATGAGCTTCACCACGCCGATGATCTCTTCGGTGAGCTGGTCGGGGCGAACGAACAGGTGGGCATCGTCCTGGTTGAAGCAGCGAACACGGAACAGGCCGTGCAGAGCGCCGCGGAGCTCATGGCGATGCACCAGGCCGATCTCACCCGCTCGAATGGGCAGGTCGCGGTAGCTGTGGGGATGCGCAGCGTACACCAGAACGCCACCAGGGCAATTCATGGGCTTCACACAGTACTCTTCCTCGTCGATGAGGGTGGAGTACATGTTGTCCTTGTAGTGGTCCCAATGGCCAGAGGTTTCCCACAGCTGCTTGTTCATGATAAGCGGAGTGGAAATCTCCACATAGCCGGCCTTCTTATGGATCTCACGCCAGTACTCCAGGAGCGTGTTCTTAAGCGTCATGCCATTGGGCAGGAAGAACGGGAAGCCAGGGGCCTCTTCACGCATCATGAAGATATCCATCTCGCGGCCGATACGCCTATGATCGCGCTTTTCAGCCTCCTCGAGGTTGTGCAGGTACTCGGCAAGCTCGGCCTTCTTGAAGAACGCGGTGCCGTACAGGCGCTGAAGCTGCTCGTTCTTCGCATCACCGCGCCAATAGGCGCCAGCAAGCTTCATCATCTTGAACGCACCGATCTTGCCGGCGGAGGGAACGTGCGGGCCGTGGCACAGGTCCACGAAATTCCCGTGACGGTATACCGTGATCTCCTGGTCGGCCAGGTCGTCGATATGCTCGCTCTTGAAGCGCTGATCGGCGAAGATCTCCTTGGCCTGCTGAAGCGAAACCACCTCGCGGATGAAAGGCTCATCGGCCTTCACGATTTCAGCCATCTTCTTCTCGATGGCCTCGAAGTCATCTGAAGAGATGTTCTGCGGCAGCGCAAAGTCGTAGTAATAGCCATCATCGGTGGAGGGACCGTAAGCGATCTGCGCACCGGGGAACAGCTCCTGCACAGCTTCCGCCATGATATGAGCGCACGAATGACGCATAAGGCCAAGGGCCTCGGGGCTTTTTGCGGTAACGATCTCAATGGAGTCGCCATCGGCCACGGTGGCGGTGATATCGACCATCTCGCCGTTGATCTTGCCGGCTAGCGCAGCTTTGGCAAGGCCAGTGCCGATCGATGCGGCAACGTCGTGCACCGTAGCGCCTTCCTCAAGGGTTTTCTTCGAACCATCAGGGAGTATGACTTCCACAATCGTTTCCTTTCTTGCGGCGGGCAAAGCAGGTGCGCCCACATCGCCGACAATGAACGAGCCGCCCAGCTAGGCGGCTCGAATCACCATAGCATATATGGTGACTATTTATTTGATCTGGGTGGTGCTGTCAACTTATTTTAAGCATCCTACCTGGTCTTTTATTCCTAAGTAGTGAACGAATGTACAAACCATGTACAAATCGGTCAGATCAGCATTATTTTAGTTCGATTCCACGTGCAAATACAACATTCTGCACACGCCAGCTG
>CAVDDI010000103.1:0-6211 GCA_963607675.1 bacterium
CCGCGACAGGGTGCTGCACCTGTAGTTGCGCGGTTCCGCGAACTGCGCAAGTCAGTGCACGCAATGACGCTGCGAAGATCCTTGGCGGCACGGGCGCGGCTCCAGGCGGGCTTGACGTGCGAAGCACGCCTGGAGCCTGCTTCCCCGCGCCTGCGCCTGTCAGGGACCCTCTTGCTGCTTCGCCCAGTGCTTCGGGCTCAGTGCGGCATGGCGGTTAGGCTTCGCTGATCAACTGGTGCATACCCTGTGAAAGGATTCGGCATGAATTACGCGAACATCAAATACTGCGATATCGCCGATGGCGAAGGCGTGCGCACTACCGTGTTCGTCTCAGGGTGCTCGCACCATTGCAAGAACTGCTTCCAGCCGGAAACATGGAGCTTTACGTACGGGGAGGAATTCACGCCGGCGGTGCAAGCCAAGGTGCTTGCCTCGCTGGACGCCCCGTTCGTCGATGGCCTCACCTTCCTGGGCGGCGAGCCCATGGAGCCCCAGAACCAAGCGGGCCTGCTGGAACTGGCGCGTGCGGCGAAGGCGGCTTATCCCCGGAAGACCATCTGGTGCTATACCGGCGATGTGTACGAGGATCTGGTGAACCCCGGATCTCCTCGGCACACCGAGGTAACCGATGAACTGCTTTCCCTGATAGATGTGCTGGTAGATGGCCCTTACATAGAGGAGCAGAAAGACATAACCCTGCGTTTCCGCGGCTCTTCCAACCAGCGGGTAATCGACTTGAACGCCACTCGCGAAAACGGCGTGCTTCAGCTGTGGCAGGATGAGGGCGTCTACGCCGCCCGCGGTGTGATGTAGCAACCCTGCCGGTTGGCCTTCCCGCGGAAGGGGCGTATTCGGGTTTGCCGGATACGCGCAACGGCGCCCCGCGGCGCTACGGGGCCGGCGCCGCAGCGGCTGGCGTTGAGCCGCGTGTGCGCGGCGTTTCTGCTCCGTGCCAGGCTTGGTGGCTGGCTGCCTCGGCGTGGTGCGCATCCTCTATACTCTTGCCCATGAGCGGCACATTTCGCATATATATCCCTGGCAACACCCCTGTCCATCGCGCCGATGCGCGCGCGAAGCTGATCTTGCTGCTCGTGTTCTCGATCGGGGTGTTCTTCGTGGGGACTTGGAAGGGGCTGGGTTCGTATGCGCTGGCCCTGGTCGTGGCCGTTTCCTTGGCCCGCCTTTCGTGGACCCGCCTTGCGAGGCTCTCTTTTCCTTTGTTGGCAGTCCTTGCCTTCATCTGGCTTTTCAATGCGTTCGCCTTGGATGTCGACCACGTGGTTGCCTCTGGTTTGGGTGGGGTTTCGGCAGGGTTCGCCCAAGGGTGGCAGCCCATTGCCCTGATAGGGTCGTTCGGGTTCGTGCCGGAAGGCTGCATGGCCGCGTTGTTCTATGCAGCACGTATCCTCCTTATCCTGATCGCCAGCTTCGTGGTCTCGTTCACCACCACGGCAGAGTCCTTAATGCAGGCCTTCTCTTCGCTGGCAAGCCCGCTTCGGCGTTTTCGCGTTCCGGTGGACGATGCGGCCACCATGCTTTCCATCGCGGTGCGCTTCATCCCCCTTACGGCAGTCGAGCTTGAGAACGTGCGCAATGCCCAGGCAGCGCGCGGGGCAGCATTTGGATCGGGAAGCCTTGCGCATCGCGTGTTCCAGTGGCGCACCGTGTTCATACCGCTGTTCGTGCGGTTGTTCCGCCGGGCGGGCGCTTTAGGCGAATCCATGGAGGCGCGCTGCTACGGGCTTGGGCCCCGCTCCTGTCTGAACGATGTGCGCCTGGGTGCGCGGCAAGCGGTAGTTTTCTTGGTGTGTTCGGCGTTCTTGGTAACGGTAGCGTGCCTTCTATAGCGGTGAGGGGTGCTCTTGCCTTGGCGGGGCAGGGGGCTGGTGGCCTGCATGGTATCATTCGACTGTTTGATACAAACCTTTCCAAGGAGGAAATTAGATGGCTACCATCATCGATGTGTTCGGTCGTGAGATCCTTGACTCCCGCGGCAACCCCACGGTAGAGGTCGAGGTTGTGCTCGACGATTACGCAGCAGGTCGCGCTGCTGTTCCTTCCGGCGCATCCACGGGCGCATTCGAGGCCGTAGAGCTTCGCGATGGCGATTCCGAGCGTTACCTGGGCAAGGGCACGCTGAAGGCCGTTTCCCACGTGAACGAGGAGATCGCCGATGCCCTTATCGGCATGGAAGCTGAAGACCAGCGCGGCATCGACGCCGTGATGATCGAGCTCGACGGCACCGAGAACAAGGGCAACTTCGGCGCGAACGCCATCCTGGGCGCTTCCCTGGCCGTTGCCAAGGCTGCTGCCGAGTCTGCCGAGCTGCCTTTGTACAAGTACGTCGGCGGCGCGAATGCCAACATGCTGCCCACTCCTATGATGAACATCCTGAACGGCGGCGAGCACGCCGACAACAACGTTGACTTCCAGGAGTTCATGATCATGCCCGTCGGCGCCGATTCCTTCGCCGAGGCGCTTCGCTGGTGTGCAGAGATCTACCACACCCTGAAGAAGGTCCTGCATGAGGCCGGCCTCGGCGGCGGCGTGGGCGACGAAGGCGGCTTCGCCCCCAACTTCACTACCAACGAGGAACCCTTGAAGTACATCGTCGAGGCATGCAAGAAGGCCGGCTACGAGCCCGGTTCCGACATCATGTTCGCCATGGACCCGGCTTCCACCGAGTTCTACAACGCCGAGACCGGCAAATATGTCCTGGCCGGTGAGGGCCGTGAGCTCACCAGCGCCGAGATGGTCGATTACTGGGCTGCCCTGGTAGAGAAGTACCCCATCATCTCCATCGAAGACGGCATGGCCGAGGAAGACTGGGACGGCTGGAAGGCCCTTACCGATCGCATCGGCAACAAGGTGCAGCTGGTGGGCGACGACCTGTTCGTCACCAACCCGAAGCGCCTTGCCAAGGGCATCGAGCTGGGCTGCGCGAACGCCATCCTGGTCAAGGTGAACCAGATCGGCTCCCTTACCGAGGCGCTTGAGGCCGTGCAGATGGCCAAGCAGGCCGGCTATGCCTGCATCATGTCCCACCGCTCCGGCGAAACCGAGGACACCACCATCGCCGACCTTTCGGTTGCCACCAACGCCGGCCAGATCAAGACGGGTGCCCCGTGCCGCTCCGACCGTGTTGCCAAGTACAACCAGCTGCTTCGCATCGAGGAAGAGCTGGGCGATTCCGGTCAGTACGCCGGCATGAAGGCGTTCTACAACATCGAGCGCTAAGCTCCATCTTCCCTTCAAGGGCGATCTCAGCGACCTGCGGGCAAAGAGCCTGCAGGTCGCTTTTGCTTTCAGCGGAACGACTGGGAAATGCCGGTCGGCTCCGCCTGCATGCGGTGGCACGTTAAAGTCGTGCGAGCGCTATACTCTTGCTATCCCAATCGATGAAAGAAGGGCACTTCGTGCAAGATCTACCCAACGGCTTCACCGGCTTTGCCGGCAGGCATATGGATTCAAACGGCAACTACCAGTATTCCCGCTCCATCGAAGAGCAGGAGGCGGCGAAGGCTGCCTTCTCGGAAGAGGAAGTGCAGGCCATCGACGAGCGTAACCGTCGCTGGTCGTGGATCGAGGTAGACCGAAGCGCCATCCAATACAACGTGATGCAGACCAAGAAACAGCTCGAGGGCAATTGCCGCCTTCTTGCCGTGGTGAAGGCCGATGCGTATGGCCATGGCGCATACGAGGTGGCCAAGGCCGCCACCAGCGCCGGCGCCAGCTACCTGGGCGTTGCCACGGTAGACGAGGGCATCGAGCTGCGCAAGGCCGGCATGCATGAGCCCCTTATGATGCTGGGCGAGCCGCCGGCTGAAGCGGTGCCGTTGCTGCTGTTCTACAACATCATGCCCGCCATCTACACGCCGGAATTCGCCATAGCCTATGCGGAATGCGCCGATGCCCATGGGATGGAGGCTCCGTATCATCTGGCCATCAACTCCGGCATGAACCGCATCGGCGTGCGCCACGACCAGGTGGTGGAGTTCCTGCACCAGGTCAGCTTCCACCGTGCCCTCAAGCTGGAGGGCTGTTTCACGCACTTCGCCACAGCCGATTCCATCGAGACGCTCGATTTCCAGATCCAGATCAAGCGCTTCGTGGAGGCCATGCGCGCCATCGAGGCAGCGGGCATCGACCCCGGCATCGTCCATTGCGACAACTCGGCGGCAACGTACCGCTTCCCGAAGACCCATTTCGACATGGTTCGCCTGGGCATCTCCATGTACGGGTACCAAGCCGCGCCCGACACGCACAAGCTGGTAAACCTGCGCCCTGCCATGAGCGTGCATGCGCGCATCACGAACGTCATCACCCCGCCCATGAGCGAAGGGGTGAGCTACGGCATGAACTACCGCAGCCCCGGCAGCGTGAAGATCTGCACGGTTCCCCTGGGCTACGCCGATGGCCTTATCCGCCTGTGCTCCGGCAAGATCGACTTCGCCTACAAAGACCGCGCTGTGCATCAGGTGGGCAACATCTGCATGGACCAATGCATGTTCGAGGTCGATCTGCGCTCGCGCGTGAATGCCCCGATGCTTGACCCGCATATCGGCGACGAAGTGCTTATCGCGGGCGTGCATCCCACGGTGGACTGCTCCATTTCCACCATGGCCAAGCGCGCTGCCACCATCGAGCATGAGGTGACCATCGGCTTCTCTCACCGCATGCCGCGTTTCTGCAAGTAGGCATCATGAAGGTCGAAGCGGTTCCCCTCGACAAGCTGGAGCAGCAGGTGCGCGCCTGCCATTCGTGCTGCCTGTGCGAAGGGCGGCGCAATACCGTGTTCGGCGAAGGGGACCCGCAAGCCGGCATCATGTTGATTGGCGAAGCCCCTGGCAAGTACGAGGACCAGCAGGGCAGGCCGTTCGTGGGGCCTGCCGGCAAACTGCTCGACGAGCTTCTGTGGCATGCCCATCTGCGCCGCAGCGAGGTGTACATAGCCAACGTGCTGAAGTGCCGGCCCCCTGCTAACCGCAACCCCGCGTTTTCCGAGATAGAGGCCTGTGCGCCGTTCCTGCGTACGCAGGTGCAGACGGTGAACCCGTGGTTGCTCATAACCATGGGGAACTTCGCTACCCAGTTCATCCTTAAAACCGACACCGGGGTAAGCCATCTGCGCGGCACCGTGCGGCAAACCGGTCGTTTCCTTGTTGCCCCGGTGTACCACCCGGCGGCAGCTTTGCACGACCCGTCTCGCATGCAGGCGCTCGTGGCCGATTTCGAGAGAATCGGTCGGTTCGTGCATGATAGAATGACCCAGGAATAAAGCAGATCGGGCCCTGCTGTGGCCCGAAGACGTTAGGAGAACCTGATGGTAGAAAAGTCCGATGTGGCTGCAGTGCTCGAGCTTATCCGTCCCTCGCTTCAGGCCGATGGCGGCGATGTGCAGCTGGTAGACGTTGACGAAGAAGGCGTGGTCACCGTTGAGCTTCAGGGCGCTTGCAAGGGCTGCCCGATGTCCCAGATGACGCTGGCCCATGGAGTGGAGCGCGTGCTGAAAGACCGCGTCCCCGGCGTGACCCGCGTGGTTCCTGCGTAAGGAAGTGCTGGGAATGCATTGCTGGGAACTTCGCGGTTGCGACGACGAGATGCAGTCGCGCTGCCCGCATAACACGCCGGGCGAACCCTGCCCCGCCGATTGCCGCTTCGCCGAGTGCGAGCGCCCCACGCATGTGGTTACCTCGAACCTCGACTTGCTGTTCCGCTGCGACATCGATCGCGAGCAGAGCGTGAAGGACGTGTGCCGCTTCTGCGAGTTCTTCCTCAGCAATGCGCCCTCCACCGATGGTTCTGTGAAATAGCCATTTCCATTGCATCATCGTCCTGGAAACGAACGCAAGGCCGTACCTTTGGGTGCGGCCTTCTTGCGTCTTGGGCTTCTTCGCCGTGGCGAGGATTGTGCGGTGGTATCTTCTTCAAGGTAGGCGATAGGGAAGGAAGCGCATGCTCAACGATTTGTACCAGGGGCTGGATCCGGTGGCGTTCACCGTAGGTCCCTTTTCTGCCCGGTGGTACGGGCTTGCCTACATCGCAGGCTTCCTGTGCGCCATCGGCATCATGTACGTGGTAGGCAAGCGCTGGAAGATCCGCTTCGACTTCGACACGCTGTGCATCGTCCTCATCTGCGCCATGGTGGGCGTTATCGTGGGCGGGCGCCTGGGCTACGTGCTGTTCTACAACTGGGACATGTATGCTGCCA
>CAVDDI010000104.1:0-6166 GCA_963607675.1 bacterium
GCCTCTATGGTGAGGATCTTGTTGATGGGCTTCCCGTCGAAGCAACGCTTCCATTCTTCGGCCATCTGCTCGAAAAGGGAAATATCCATCTGATGGTTCAAGAAAGAGTCGACTTTCAGCACATCGGCGCTTTTTACCACGCCATCCCTTTGGATTCGCTCTTCGAGCAGACGCATGGGCGCCATCCTTTCGACTGGCCGATTCCTACCGGCGTTTATGTACAGATGTGGATATGTTATCGCAATTGCATGGAGCCATGTGCTCGAGCGAGGGCATTTATTGGGTTCGGCCGGTAGGGTGGGTCGAACATGTGACGTGAGCGTGTTCACCTTGTATAGTTCATCATTATGGAAGACAGCAGAGACGAAGATATCGAGCTTTCAGATCGGGCTTCTGGGCAAACCGGCCATTCGGCTCGTGTGCCAGGGTTCCGCGGTTTTGTTGAACGGGTTGCGAACTCCGGTTTTGTCAGCTCGTTTCGTGCCCAGATGGCACCTGCCTATCTGGACTTGAACCTAGCGATGCTGTTCTGGATATTCCTGGTGGCTTCCATATTGGGGTTGGGCTTGGAAGATCTGTTCCATGTCGTTGTCTACGGCGGCTATGAGAGCCGCGCCGGCTTGGTATGGGGGCCTTTCAGCCCCATTTACGGTGTTGGCGCGGTTGCGCTGACCTTGTTCCTGAATCGCTTTTATTACACTCATGACCTGGTTATCTTCCTGATTGCCATGGTTGTCGGCGCAACCCTTGAGTACAGTGCCAGCTGGATGATGGAAACCTTCTGGCATGCCGTTGCCTGGGACTATACCGGTACCTTCGGATCGATAAATGGCCGCACCAACTTCTTCTTCGGTGTTATGTGGGGTACGCTGGGCCTGTTTTGGGTGCGCTTGATCCTTCCTGTCATCAAAGCTGTCCAACGCAAGTTCTCAATACGTTTCCAAGGCTGCTTCTTCAAGGTTTTGAATGTGGCCCTTGCTGTGTTCATGGTGCTTAATGCGGTGGTGACGGTTCTGGCTCTTCATCGAGAAGGCGAGCGAACCCAGGGAATCCCGCCGCGCACCCAGATAGATGTCCTGCTGGACCAGACCTTCACCGACGAATGGCTGCAGCAGCGTTTCCATAATATGACGGTGTCGGCGGAAGTGGGCGCCAAGTCGGGGCAAGGCGATTCAGGCGCGCTTTCCGCTCCCGAACCGGCTGGTGATTTCAGCGAGATTGCCGATTCGCTTGCTGAAGGCGTGGGCGCAGACGGCCCCGAAGGACAGTGAGGGGGAGTCAATGGCCAAGCAGTCCGACAAGAAGACGAATGCCATGCGCGAGCTTGATCGCGCTAAGCAGCAATATGAAGCGCATTGGTTTGAATGCCCTCAGGCCGTTTCGGGCGTCGAGGTGGCCCGTATCTTGGGCCAAGACCCCGATCGTGTTTTCAAGACATTGGTAACCGTCGGTAAAAGCGGTGAGCATTTCGTTTTCATGGTTCCCGTTGCCCTGGAGCTGGACCTAAAGAAAGCGGCAAACGCCGTGGGTGAGAAGTCGATCCATATGATCAAATCGAAAGAGCTGCTGGGCCTCACAGGGTATGTCCACGGCGGGTGTTCGCCGTTGGGCATGAGAAAGCTGTTCACCACCACTATCGATGAGTCGGCGCTCCTGTATGACAGGATCGTCTTCTCCGGTGGGCGCATCGGGTGCCAGATCGAAACCAGCTTGCAGTCGCTCGAAGCCGCTATTCCCGTTTCCATCGCCGATATAACAGCTTGAGCCTCGGCATGCGTCCGGCTTCGAGGTGGCTGGGTTTATCGTTGGCCTGGGTTTGTGCGGATGATGCTGGATTAGCCCAGGCTCGATTGGTCCATGCTTCTTATGCGAGCCTGGGCTTCATGGCGGCTGCAACTAACGAAGCGTAACCCCGTCAGGCAGATCATTTGGGTCGAAGGGGTATTCCTCCTCTTCCTTTTCTGCGGCTGCCGTTTCGGGTTCGGCCTGAGGCTCCGCTTCTCCGAATGTTTGGTTGAAATCATCGAACTGAAAGCGCGGAACAGTGAAAACTATGTTCGGGATGGCTCCAGGGTTTTCGCCGATCCAATTCTGGAACAGCCCGATAACCTGAGAAGCGGGAAAGCCTTGCCTTCCGCAGCCGAATGCGCCCACGACAAGGTTGTCAACGTTGTTTGCGGCGGCGATGCGGAGAAGGGCCTCTATGCGTGCCGCCAGGCATGCATCGCATTCGCGCTCGGAACGGTGGTTTTCCAGTGCATGTTGGCGATTCGGCTCCGGGATTGCCAACACGTCCGCTTTGCGAATCTGCCCTTCGCGGCTGAACACGACATCGGTAAGGTAGGCGGCTCGGTCTGTGAACAGCTGCCCTCTGGCGAACCCGCGGTTCTTCCGATGGTACACGTCGGCAATCCCCTCAAGGATGGGGTACAGGTTGCTCTCGGAGCAGATGACCTGCTCTGGTCCAAAAGCCCCTTCCTCGTAATTGCCGCCAGGGCGGGTAAATGAAGCGGGGTCTACCAGCAACGTTTTGCCATGCGTGCGATACAGAGCCGAAACGGAGAAAGCCGTGGTTACCGATGTCTTGGTTTCCTGCGCCGGCGCCTCGGGCAAGGTAAGCTCGCGGCCCTCGCCGTCTTCGTAGATCTTCACGGAGGCAACCGAGGCCTGGGTTTCGCTGGGGAAGAGCCCCCTGGCAAAGGAAAGGTGCTTCGCGGCTTCTGATTTGCGTTCTTCTTTGGATGCAGGCATGGCGAACTCGTTTCTCTGTTTGGGTTACCCTTTCATTCTAGTTAATCAATTCCCTGATGGGTTTCTATGTAACCTTGCTGGCACATTCCCCGTTTCGAACGCGCATGCCTCAATCGCAGTTTGGGTTCCATCGTGCGCAGTCTCGGTGCGCTCTAGGTTCTGTTAAAGTGAAGGTACGTCAAAACAGAGCTAAAACCCACAACGAAAGACGTCCCATGCGAGAAGAGCGCGCCAATTTCAGGTTTCTCATAATCTCCGTGCTGCTGCTGCTTGTGGCAGTGCTGATCTCTGTGCTCTCGTTTGTCTCGCTTGTGAACGCGGGCAATGAGAGCACCTCAAGCAGCTCTTCGGCATCTGCCGTTTCAGGGGTGAACGACTTGTCTTATCCGGAAGATGATGCTTCTGCCGACCGCCGCCGTTGAAGGCGCTCATCGGTATCCCTGAGTAATATCAGCTAACGGCGAAAGCGCTCGTTCTTGCCGCTGTTCACTCTTCCTCGTTGACGGTGAGATCCACATGTTGGGCCACGAAGCCGAAGACCTCGGCATAGTAGATGGCTGGATCGGCGAAGCACGATTGACAGTGCCCAGCGTGGGGAACAAGTAGGAACTCGCTCCCGTTCGTGCTTTTTGACACAAGGGGGCCATCTGCTTCTTTTCCGCATGCTCTGGATGAAAAGCGCTCTGCGATCGGCCGTTGTTCGCAGCCTGCCGCCATCGCCAGGAAGGCTCCCATGTAGGGCGCGGTAAGCACATCTTCCTCCCCATGTATGATGAGCAGCGGGATGGTGGCGGTCAGGGCCGCTGATAGGGGTTTGGATTTGGCGAGATCATACCCTCCGGGTTCTTTTCGCAGGGCATAGCGTATAAGGTCGATAGCAGGATGAGGCCTGGCCGCTCCTTCGCCCAGCAGGGGCAGGAACTCGTTCCAGGCATCGGTGAAGCTGGCATCGCAGATGCAGGCGCAAACTTGGTGGGGGAGGTCCGGTTCCTTTGTTGCCATGAGGATAGATGCGGCACCGAAGCTCTGACCGTGCAGCACTATCTGCGTGTTGGCGCCGGTTCGCGCTACGATCCAGCTGCACCAGGCAACCACATCGCGTCTATCCAGCCAGCCCATTCCCGACCAGTTGCCATCGCTTTCGCTGTGTGCCCTCATGTCAACGAGCATGATGTTGAAGTCGAGCTCCGCAAAGGCGCGGGCGTGGCCCAGATTGTCGCGCCAGCTTCCACCGAATCCGTGGAAGAACACCACCCAAGGGCGTTGTCGGCGGCTTGCGGGATACATCCTGCCAGAGAGCAGGGTGTCGTCGTCTGATCGCACTTGAATGCGGCGCGGCACCGTGCACGTTTCCAGCCACGAGCGAACCGCTTTCGCTTCGTCATCTCGGTTGCGGTTGATGGTTGCCAGTTCTTCCGCGGAAAGGTTCGGGGCAATGGATTGCATCAGGTTGGGCGAGGAAAGCCATTCGCCAGCAGTGTCAAGCTGCTGCGGGTGGTCTTTGCGGCCCAGCGCATTCGCAATGAGGAAATGACCGGCGATGAACATAATGAGCACAGCTGCCAAGCAGGTGGCGATGACCGCGATACCGGCCGCCATAGCGCCGGTGCGGAACAGGGCTACGCCTGCGCCTATCAGCAGCAAAGCGGCAAGCCAGACAATGCGTACGCGCCAGGAGGAGGGCTTCATCTCGTAGCCATCGGCAAGGCGGTTCACCTTTCCGGGCAATGTTGCCCCCTTTGCGGGGGCGGCAATGGTTGTTTCGTTTTCGTGGTGCATCCTACCGCCTTTCCGAAATGAAAGGGTAGCCGTCTTGCCGATGGTTGGAAGGGCTTGTAGTGAAAACGTTGCACGATACGCAATAAATGCATGGAGGCACCATCCCTTGGTTTGGCACCTCCATGTTTCTGTGGCTATGCAGGGGAGAGTAGGGTAGATTACTTGACCACCAGCACCGGGCATGAGACGTTATCTGTGACGGCTTTGCTCACGCTGCCGAGCAGGAGCTCTTTGATGCCGCTTAAGCCCCGGGATCCCATCACAACCAGATTAGCCTGCTGCTCGTTTGCTTCGCCAACGATGGCCGCTGCAGCTTCGCCCGTCCGAACCGTCTGCTTGCATTCCAGGCCTAGGCCAGCAAGTAGCTCGGATGCGTGCTGGTTAGCGCTCCTTGCCTTATCCAGGCTTGCCTCGGTTGTGCTCCCGGCTACCGAGAGCACCTCGATGGAGCGCACTTTCCCCAGGTCGATTGCGTGTGCGGCGAACTCGACTGCGTCTAACGAGGCCTTTGATCCATCGGTTGCTATAAGCAGTTTGCCCACAGACGAGGAAAGCTGCTTCTTCGCTTCGGCAGCTGCGATCCGCCTGCTGTCAAGCTTTCGGTTGCGGAAGTACACCCCCCAATTGATGGCAAGGCAAAATAGGTTCAAGAAGTACACCGCGAGTACCCAGTTGATGGCATCTCCAGCGAATTTAGCTATTATGCCGGCCACATATCCTGCGGTGATAAGCAGGATGAATTGCCAACTGGTGCCCGCTGCCGTTCCTGCCTTGTAATTCTTGTATGCGTTGATGGGCCAAGAGAGGCCGAAGCAGATCAGCATCGCCGCTTCGAGGACCTGCGCGATCATCATAGGTGCTCCTTTACGTATATTTCTATTACTGAGTGATGACGCTAGCTTTTGAACAGATTCAAATCAAATATCAATCAGTCATTCACTGATGCAGATCCGTTATGATTTAAATATGGATACCGATCAGATGAGATACTTCCTGGACGTAGCGGAAACCGAGCACATGACTCGCAGCGCCCACAGGCTCCATGTAGCCCAGCCTGCACTGAGCCGTTCGATAGCGCGCTTGGAGCATGAGCTTGGCGTTGAGCTTTTCTGCCGAGAGGGCAGAGGGCTTAGGCTCACAGAGGAAGGAAGGCTTCTTCATGAACGGCTTCGGCCGGTTCTCCTCGAGCTCGATGAGGCCTGTTCCGAGGTCTCATCGCTTGGCAGCCCCCGGCCTTCACAGGTACGCGTCCATCTAGGCGCAGCTTCTCATATTGCCGCAGATGCTATTGCGGAATGGATGGTGCTCCAGCCTTCTAAAGGGGTGGTGCTTACGCAGTCCGTGCAATCAGACAGCGACGCTGCCGATGTGGTGGTCGATTCTCTTTCCCCGGAAATCTGCTCAAAGTGGCAGTGTTTTTCCGAGCGGGTCATGATCGCGTGCCCTGCCTCCATGGGCTTTTCACGCGTCCCTGTTCCTTTGGATGAGCTTCGTGACCGTGATTTCATCTCGCTTTCTTCCTCATCGGGCTTCAGCAGGTTCACGCATGAGCTTTGCAGCGCCACCGGCTTCGAGCCTCACGTTACCCTCGAAAGCGACAACCCCAGTGTTGTGCGCAAGATGATCGGCCTGGGCC
>CAVDDI010000105.1:0-6133 GCA_963607675.1 bacterium
GTAATGCTATGGGCACGTCGGTGACCATGTTGGACGTGGGGCAGGGTGACGCCATCCTTTTCAGAAGCCAAGGCACTGCAGTTTTGGTGGATACGGGGAATCAGACCTCGAAGCTGCTCGCCGCTCTTTCGCGTCAGGGTGTGCACCATTTGAATGCGATCGTGATCACCCATCCCGACGACGACCATTGTGGGAGCTTGGCTTCATTGAGGGGCGTGGTTTCCTGTGATCGGGTTTTCGTGGCGCAGGGCATCAAGAGCCTGGAAACAGAGAAGGCGGTAACGTTGATCGGGGAAGCGGCTGCGTTGGTGGGAGCCGAGAATGTGGGGGAGATAGCCGCTGGGGATACCATGCATGTTGGCGCCCTTTCATTGAAATGCGTGTCACCGGTTACGCTGAAAGATGAGGGCGGTAATCAGGACAGCGTCGTGCTTACCATGAAGAGCGACTTGGATGGCGATGGCCTGTCTGAATGGAGCGGTCTATTTGGGGGAGACGCCGAAAGCGAAACCCTTCAGGGGCTTGAGGATTCGGGCGCTATTGGAAAGGTCGACCTTTTGAAGGTGAGCCATCATGGGGCCAAAGCGGCTATGACCGAAGAACTTGCTGAAGAGTTGACCCCGCAATTGGCTTTGATAAGCGTGGGTAAGAACAATCGATACGGGCATCCGGTCCAGAGCACTCTCGAATACCTCCAGAATCAAGGCTGCGAGGTGCTGAGAACCGATAATCAGGGTACGGTGGTGTGTAGTTTGGAGCCAACCGGCATGATGGTTTACTGCATGCGCTAGAATCCAACCCATGGCTACATCGAAGAAACAACCCCCACTCCTGCCCGCTTACCTTATCGTCGGCGAAGACGAGCTGAAACGCGAAACGGTTATCAAGCGCCTTAGAGGGCGGTTGGGCAAGATGGGGGATCTCTCGTTGAATTCCGAGTCGTTTTCCGGCCTTACCTGCACTGGCGACCAGGTTGTCGGTGCTGCCAATACCTTGCCTTTCGCAAGCGAGGTTCGCCTGGTGGAGGTCCATGACGTCGACAAGATGAAGAAGGCCGATTCCGAGTTCATCGTTTCGTACCTTGAAGAACCTTGCCGAACCACGGTTCTGGCGCTTTTGGGCACTAAGGTGGCGAAGAACACCCGTCTTTACAAGGCGGTTGCCTCAATAGGGAAAAACGCCATCATAGATTGTGCGCCTTTTGCCCGCCGCGACCTTGCGGGTGCCGTGCGCTCCATGGCGGTTGGGCATGGTATAGCCCTCACCCCGGGCGCCGCCGCTGCCCTGATCGACCTTGTTGGAACCAACACGGTTGCGCTCGACGGAGAGCTGAGGAAACTCTCGTTGTCGCATAGGGGCACGGATCCCGTGAACGAGAACGAGGTGTTGTCCTTGGTGGCTCGTACTGCAGAGGTCAAGCCCTGGGATTTCGTGGATGCCTTTTCGCGCAGGAACGCGGAACGCTGCATCTACCTTATGAATCGGCTGGGTGGAACATCTCCGTTCGCTTTGCTGTCTATGTGCGTCACGCGGATACGGGAGCTTATCACCTTCAAGGCGCTCGTTCGCCGCGGCGATCAGGCGCGTATCGCCTCTGTCCTCAAAATGCCCGATTGGCGCCTGAAGAACCATCGCTCCTTTGCTCAGCAGTTCTCGATGGAAGAGCTTATCGCGGCCCTTCGTGCGGCCCGTGATGTGGAGCAGGCCATGAAGAGCGGTGCCAACCAGACCGAGGAGTTCGTTTCCTGGATGCTTGTGGTGTGCAAGAAGGGCTAGCTTGCCCGCGGCTTCTCGTTTCGATCCGGCTGGTTCCAGCTGCCGGATCGGCTTTTCGATTATTGGCGGCCATGGCCCAAGACACAAGAAAGGGGCCCGGTCCGGGCCCCTTTCTTGTTGATATGCGGATGGATCCGAAAGGATTCAGAACCGATTTACTCAGCGGCCTCTTCTTCAGATGCTTCCTCTGCAGCGGCAGCAGCCTCTTCGGCGGCCTTCTTGTCTGCGGCGGCCTTCTGAGCCTTCTGAGTTGCTTCGCGGCGCTTGGCCTTTTCAGCCTCGGCGGCAGCCATAGCTTCCTTGCGAGCGGCCTTTGCAGCAGCCTTCTTGTTGCCGGTGGCGGCAGCGGCCTTCTTTTCAGCGGGCTTGTAAGCTGCGATGTCTTCAGCGGTTACAACGGTGTTGGCGAGCTTCATAACGCCGCTCTTGCGGTTGGCGGCCTGACGCTTATGGATAACGCCCTTGCTTACTGCCTTGTCGAGCAGGCGGCATGCATTGAGAGCTGCCGCATAAGCCTTAGCACCGTCCTTGGCCTCTACGGCCTCACGGACAACGCGGATGGCAGTCTTAAGCTCAGAACGAACTGCACGGTTACGCATACGTGCCTTTTCGTTGGTGATGATTCGCTTCTTCTGACTTTTAATGTTCGCCACGTTTTATCCTCCGTATTATTTATTTTTCTGTAGACGAAAACTCTAGGATCTTACCACAAGTAATCGGTCATGCCCAGATAACAGTTGCTCTATTATTGCGAAGTCAACTGCTCGATGCAACTGGTGGGGTAGAATCCAGTAATGTTGCATTCTAAGGCGCATCCATCGATGCGAACCGCCTCACAGCGATAGGAAACCATGGCACTCAATCCAACCTATATCAGGAACTTCAGCATCATCGCCCACATCGACCACGGCAAGTCAACGCTCTCGGACCGTATCCTCGAGCTTACCGATACCGTCTCGAAGCGCGATATGCAAGAGCAGCTCCTTGACTCCATGGACATCGAGCGCGAACGTGGCATCACCATCAAAAGCCAGGCCGTTCGCGTGGATTACACTGCCGATGATGGCCAGCTTTACCATTTCAACCTCATCGACACGCCGGGCCACGTCGACTTCACCTACGAGGTTTCCCGGTCCCTTGCCGCCTGCGAGGGCGCGGTATTGGTTGTTGACGCCACCCAGGGCATCGAGGCCCAAACGGTGGCCAATGCCATGATGGCGATGAACGCCGATCTGGAGATCGTTCCCCTGATCAACAAGATCGACCTTCCGGCTGCTGAGCCCGAGCGCGTTCGCGGCGAGATCGAGGACGGGCTTGCCATCCCAGCCGACGACGCGGTTCTTGCAAGCGGGAAGACGGGTGAGGGCGTGCACGACCTCCTGGAGGCTATCGTCTACAACATCCCGCATCCGGAAGGCGACCCGAACGCTCCCTTGTCGGCTCTTATCTTCGATTCCTATTTTGATGCCTACCGTGGGGTGGTTGCCTTGGTCCGCATCGTCAACGGATCGATGCGCAAGGGCCAGGCGATCCGCATGATGGCCACCGACACGCATGCGCTGGTGGAAGAGGTCGGTGTGCGTCGCCCCACCGAAGTGCCCTGCGAAGAACTGGGCGTTGGCGAGGTGGGCTACCTGGTTACCGGCTTGAAGGACCCTTCCAAGGTGAAGGTAGGCGACACGGTCACGCTCGAGGTTGGCGGTTGCTCAGAGCCCCTTCCTGGGTATCGCGACGTTAAGCCCATGGTCTACACCGGGCTTTTCCCCATTGAGGCTGATCAATACGAAGAGCTCAAGGATGCCCTTGCGAAGCTGACGCTGAACGATCCTGCGCTCGTGTACGAAGCGGAGAACAGCCATGCCCTCGGCTTCGGCTTCCGCGTTGGCTTCCTGGGCCTTCTGCATATGGAGGTTGTGAAGGAGCGCTTGGAGCGCGAGTTCGGGTTGGACCTGCTTGCCACCGCTCCCTCGGTTGAGTACCACGTGTTCAAGACCGACGGGGAGATGATCTCGCTCCATTCGCCTCAGGACATGCCTGACAACAGCGAGATCGATCGCATCGAAGAGCCGTACCTGAAGGCCAAGATCCTCATCCCGCCCGATTACGTTGGCGCTGTGATGGAGCTTACGGTTGCCCGGCGCGGCGAGTTCAAGACCATGAACTACTTGAACACCAACACGGTAGAGATGCTTTGGGAAATGCCCTTGTCGGAATTGATCATGGACTACTTCGACCAGCTGAAAAGCAGGACCAAGGGCTATGCTTCCCTTGACTACGACTTCGATGAGTACAAGCCCTCCAAGCTGGTTAAACTTGATATCCTGCTTTCCGGCAAGCCCATCGATGCGCTTTCGTTCATCGTGCATTCCGACAAAGCCTACGACCGCGGCCGCGTGCTCACCGAGAAACTCAAGGAGATCATTCCCCGGCAGCAGTTCGAGGTTCCCATCCAAGCTGCTGTGGGCGCGCGTGTCCTTTCGCGCCAGACCGTGCGCGCGGTTCGCAAGGACGTGCTGGCAAAGTGCTACGGCGGCGACATCTCGCGTAAGCGCAAGCTCTTGGAGAAGCAGAAGAGGGGCAAGAAGCGCATGAAGAACATCGGCAACGTCGAGGTTCCCCAGGAAGCGTTCATGGCAATCCTCAAGGTAGACGAGTAGAGGGGCGGTTGAGTTGGCTGCTAAGCATGAGGAATACGATTGGCTCAATGATCCCTTCGATGAGAAGAAGGCGGCTCAGGAAGCCGAGCAGGCTCGGATGTCCACTGGTACCAAGGCTGCCCTTGGCTGCGGCTGCGTTGCCGTTGTCCTGGTTATCGTTGCGCTGTTCGGCATTGCTGCGGTTCAGGTCATATCCCTTGCAGCATAGGCCAGGAGCAAGTCTTGTTATATGACGAAAGACGCATCATCTTGGCGCCAATGGCCGGGGTGGGGGATGTGGTTTTCCGCCAGCTCTGCATCGAGCTGGGTGCACAGCTTACCTACACCGAGATGGTCTCCGCGAAGGCGTTGAGCTACGCGAACGAGAAGACGGCTCATCTGCTCGATCTGGCCCCCAACGAGGACAAGGTCTCGGTCCAGCTGTTCGGACACGAGGCACATACTATGGCCGAGCAGGCAAAATGGGTAGAGGATTCAATCGGCGACAGGTTGTTCTCCATCGATATCAACATGGGCTGCCCTGCGCGCAAGATCGCCGGCAAAGGCGATGGCTCCGCATTGATGAAGGACCCGCTGCTCGCTTCCGACATCATCGGATCGGTTGTCCGGGCGGTTAACGCCCCTGTTACCGTGAAGTTCCGCCGCGGGTACGAGCTAGGCAATGAGACTGCTTTGCCGTTTGCCCTCATGGCGCAGGAATCGGGGGCTTCTGCGGTCGCCGTGCATGGGCGCTTTGCCCAGCAGTTCTATCGAGGTTCCGCCGATTGGGGCATCGTGGCACAGATCAAGCAGGCTCTTTCCATCCCCGTTGTCGGCAACGGGGATGTGGTGGACGGCGACAGCGCGCTGGCCATGCTCAAGCAGACGGGCTGCGATGCGGTGATGATAGGCCGTGCGGCCCAGGGCAACCCTTGGGTGTTCCAAGATATAGAATCGCGCCTGGCCGGCAAGCCTGGCTGCGAGGGGCCTTCTCCCATCCAGAAAATGGCTTTGGCAACGCGACATGCCCTGCTTCTATCTCAGGTTTCAGGCTCGAACATCGTGCGGATGCGCAAACATGCAATGTGGTATCTGGCAGGAATGAGGGATGCTGCGATATTCCGCCGGCAGGTGAACGACGCCGTCACCTTCGAGGACTTCGAGGCCATCTTCAAAGAGGCTGCCAGCCATAGCCAGCAAGTGGAGTAGACGCCATGGCTTGGGAACCATACCGCGCGTTGTATCTGCATATCCCTTTCTGCCGGCAGCGTTGCCTGTATTGCGACTTCAAAACACGCGCGACGGCACCGGACAGCCTTCTGTTGGAAGAGTACACCCAGCGTATGGTCGCCGACATACGTCATGCTTCACGAGCTGAAGAGCTCGGAAGCATCGAGACGGTCTACTTCGGCGGCGGCACCCCTACCTATCTGGGCAATCGCCGGCTTTCCTCGATACTTTACGCCCTTTCGGTTTCCATGCACCTTACCCCCGAAGTCGAATGCACCGTTGAGGCCAACCCCGATAGCCTCGATGAGCGCATGGTCAAGGACTTGTTCGCATTGGGCGCCACGCGGCTTTCATTGGGGGTACAGAGCTTCGATGACGAGCTTCTTCGTTTCCTAGGGCGTGTCCATGATGCCGATCAGGCCAGACGGGCTATAACCACTGCTCAGGTTCGGTTCGAGAACGTGAGCATAGACCTGATGTGCGGGCTCCCT
>CAVDDI010000106.1:0-6102 GCA_963607675.1 bacterium
ACGCCGGCCCCAAGGTCATCAACGAGCAGTCCCGCGAGGCCATGAAGCTCATCCTGAAGCGCATCCAGAACGGCGAGTTCGCCAAGGAGTTCGTTGCCGACTGCGAGAACGACCACAAGTGGCTCCTCGAGCAGCGTGAGGCCATCAACACCCACGAGATCGAGACCACCGGCGCTAAGATCCGCGACATGTTCTCTTGGGTGAAGTCCGCTGAGTAGGCTTTGAGGTTCCGACGTTCTACGAACGTCGGAAGCGCGTATGAGACGCAACGACGCGTGCTGTTTTGTCCAACAATGGGATTTCCCAAGGGCAAAAAGAAACCGCCTTCGGGCGGTTTCTTTTTTTGAGTGATGTTTGGTTGTTGCTTCCGGCGGCCGGCTTGGCTTCGCTTGGTTGGCTGGGCTGGGGCCGAGGACGGCCTGCGTCCGACCCGACTTCCTTACTCGTAGCTGATGTGGAATGCGGAAGGGTCCTCGCCTTCACGCGGCAGCCAGGCGGGCGGCACATCGTGGTTGCAGGCGAAGGTGATGAAATCCTTCTGGGCAGGGGTGAGCATGTCGTCAGCCCGATGGATGAGGTATATCTTGTGGAAGTCGCGCGGGACGTCTTCGATGGGGATGCACACCACATCGCTGAAGGCCTTCACCAAGAAGGAGTAATCGACCAGGGCGGCTACCGAATCGTTTGCGGAAACGATCGAGCAGGCGGTGATCTCCTCACGGAAGCGGCCCTCTACCTCGAGGTTGTTCCGCTTTGTGTACTCCATTACCTGGTCGTGCGGCGGGCAGCCGTCTGCGTACGTGAAGATGCGGTTGCCCTTCAGCTCGCTGAGCTTGATGGAAGTGCGCTTTGCCAGGGGATTGTCCTCGTTCACGGCAACGATGAGCTCTTGCGACCAGAAGGGGATGTACTCAAGGCCTTCCGGGGCATCGGGCATCTTTGTGGCGAAGGTGACATCCAGGCTGCCTGCCGCCAAGTCGTGCAGCAGGCTTGAGCTGAAGCCTTGGTGCACCTTCACCGACGTTGATTCGTCCAAATGGGCGCGGAAGGCACGCATCATGCGCGACCAGTCCTCGTTCTGGATAGAGAAGGGAACGCCGATGCGAAGCATCTCCACCTTGCTGTTCACCATCACCTGCACGCGCTGCTGTCCGGTTTCGATGTTCTTCAGCGCCAGCGATGCGTAACGGTAGAACTCCTTGCCGTACGGTGTGAGCAGGAATGTGCTGCCGTTCTTGGTGAACAGCGGTGCCCCCAGGTCGGACTCAAGGTTTGAGATGGCCAGCGAAAGCGTGGAGCGCGCGATGGAAAGCGATTTCGCGGTGTTGGCGAAATGCTTGGAGTCGGCCAGGCTGATGAAGTATTTCAGATGGGAGAGGTTCATGGCGATCCCTTCCTCTGGGTATCGGTTCGTCCCTTTACCGTTCGAGGATATCAAACACTGGTCGTAATCTGCGAAAGTGCATGTTTATTCTTCAACAACCTGCGCTTTCAGCTGGGCAGGGCAGCTGGGGCAAAGGTCACTGATGAAGCATTCGGCGCATTTGGGGCGGCGGGCAATGCAGAACTCGCGCCCGAACAGCACCCATTGGTGGTTCACCGGCCCCCAATACTCGCGAGGGTAAAGGCGCAGCAGCGCCTCCTCGGTTTTGGCGGGGGTGTCGGCGGAGGGTCCTACCAGCTTCAGCTTATGCGCGATGCGGAACACGTGGGTGTCCACGGCGATGCCTTCCACAATGCCGAATGCCTCGTTCAGCACCACATTGGCAGTTTTGCGCCCCACGCCGGGCAGGCGCTGCATTTCCTCCATGGTGCGGGGTACCTCGCCGCCGAAATCGGCCATGATCATCTGCGCGCACGCAACGCAGTTCTTTGCCTTGTTGCGGTAGAAGCCGATGGAGTGGATGATGCGCGCCACGTCTTCCACGTTCGCCTGGGCCATGGCCTGGGGCGTGCCGTATTTCGCGAACAGCGCGGGCGTTACCTTGTTCACGCCGGCATCGGTGGTTTGCGCGGAAAGCAGCACGGCGATGGTAAGGGTGAACGGCGTGGTGTAGTGCAGCGCACATTCGCCGCGCCCGTAGTGCGCGTACATGCGGTCTGCTATCTGTATGGCGCGGGCAAGCTTGTCGGCCTTCTTTTCGCGTGGCATGGCGCGGCCCTCCTTGCTCGATGGTGTGGTTTTCGGTTCGAGGCCCGTTTCAAGCTGATTATAGGGCGCAATGGGCTACCCTTGTACCAGCTGCCTTGTTGCAGCTTTTCTGCGTTATGCGAAAGGAGCACCATGCTCATCGATATGCTTTCCGCCCAGTTGGCCAAGTCGGGTGCGCTCGCCGATGCTTGGGAAAAGCTGGATGCCGCTGAAGATGCCACCATAGGCGTTGCCTCTTCGGCACGTCCGTTTCTGGTTGCGGCCCGCTTTGTGCGCGACCCGCGTGCCACCCTGGTGGTGTGCGCGGGCGAAGATGCAGCGGAAGTGTTCGCTCGCACAGTAGGTGCTTTTGTGGGGGAAGAGCGCGTGCTGCGTTTCCCCGATTACGCAGGAAACCCGTTCTCGTTGGAAGCGCCTGCCCAGCCCCGCCTGCACGGCACGCGCCTGCGCGCGCTTTGGGCGCTGCAGTCTGGCCAGCCCGTTATCGTGGTTGCCTCGGCCCGTTCGCTGCTGCGGCGCATCGCCCCAGCTGCTTCGGGCGTGGCTGAGCCGCTGCGCCTTTGCACGGGGGTGGACCTTTCCGAAGAACCACAGCGCGGCGTTGCCGGCTTCGACGAACTTGAGCGCTGCCTGGTTTCCATGGGCTATCAGAACACGGGCGAGCTGGACGGCCCGGGCACGTTCTGCGTGCAGGGCGGCGCGGTCGATGTGTTTCCCGGCAACCTGCCGTTTCCTGTGCGGTTGGACTTCTTCGGCGACGAGCTGGACGAGATCCGCCGCTTCCTGCCCTCTACCGGCCAAACCATTTCCTCGCTGGATTCGGTGGAGCTGTTCCCTGTGCGCGAGTTCAGCGTGGACGAGGCGTCGTTGCGCCGAGCCACGCGGGCCATTGCGAAAGGGGCGGAAACGAACCCGGGCAAGCGCGAGCTGCTTGAGCGCTTGGAAGACGATTCCCG
Source organism: bacterium (assembly GCA_963607675.1). Taxonomy (GTDB): domain Bacteria; phylum Actinomycetota; class Coriobacteriia; order Coriobacteriales; family Eggerthellaceae; genus Anaerotardibacter. The sequence continues at coordinate 3,109 of CAVDDI010000106.1, forward strand.
CGAGCTGCCCGACTTGATGGCGGCATACCTGCTGGACGGCACGGCCACGGTGGGGGATTACCTTCCCGCCGATGCGCTTACCGTGCTCATAGAGCCGCGTTCGCTGGTAGACGATGCCCTGCATGCGCACGACGAGCTTTCGAAGCGCTGCGTGGGTACCTCTATCCCCGTGGGCGATCTGTACGTGGGCGCTGCCGAGCTGGACTTCGGCAGGAACCCGCGGGCCACCTATGTTTCCATCATGCGTGTGGGTGCCCAGATTGACAGCGATCTGGTGGTGAAACGCGTGGATGTTGCAGGCGACCCCGACAAGCTGTTCGGCCGCTTGCGCTCGCTTGCCGAAACAGGCTTTGCCGTGGTGTTTTCCGTTCCGCACTTCCGTGCGCGGCAGGAAATGAAGCTTTCCCTTGTTGACCTGGGCATTCCTATCAACGAGGTACTGGACGTGACAGGTGATGCGACAGCGAAGCTCAAGCGCGGCCAGGTGAACATCGTGGACGTGGACATACCGTTGGGCATGATCTTCCCGGCAGCGAAGATGGCGTTGGTTTCGCTTTCCGACACTCAGGGGTCCATGGCCACGCGCAAGCGCTCGCGCATCGACGTGACCGAGGTAACCTTCCCCTTTAAGCCGGGCGATTACGTGGTGCATGCGGCGCACGGTGTTGCGTTCTTCCGCGATATCGTGCGGCAGGACGTGGGCGGCTCCGAGCGCGACTACCTGTTGCTGGAATACGCCGAGGGCGACAAGCTGTATGTGCCGGTGGAACAGCTGGACCGCGTTACCCGCTATGTGGGGCCGGAAGGGTCTTCGCCGCGCCTTACTCGCCTGAATACCTCCGACTGGAGCCGCGCTTTGGCCAAGGCCCGCAAGGCCACCAAGCAGTTGGCGTTCGACCTGGTAGACGTGTACACGCGCCGCGCTTCCACCCAGGGATATCGCTACCACGAGGACACGCCTTGGCAGCGCCAGATGGAGGAAAGCTTCCCGTACCAGGAAACGCCCGACCAGCTGGCTGCCATCGCCGACATCAAGGCCGATATGCAGTCGCCGCGCCCGATGGACCGCCTGGTGTGCGGCGACGTGGGCTTCGGCAAGACCGAGGTGGCGCTGCGCGCGGCGTTCAAGGCCACACAGGACAACAAGCAGGTAATGGTGCTGTGCCCCACCACCATCCTGGCCCAGCAGCACTACTCCACGTTCAAGGAGCGCTTCGAGCCCTTCGAGGTGAAGGTGGAGGTGCTCTCGCGCTTCCGCACGCCGGCTCAGCAGAAAGAGGCGCTGGCGGGTTTTGCCGACGGCAGCGTTTCGGTGCTGGTGGGCACGCATCGCCTGCTTTCGCGCGACGTGAACCCGCACGATCTGGGCCTGGTGATCATCGACGAGGAGCAGCGCTTCGGCGTGGCGCACAAAGAGCAGCTGAAGAACATGCGCGAGTCCATCGACGTGCTCACGCTTTCTGCCACGCCCATCCCGCGCACTATGCAGATGGGCCTTTCCGGTGTGCGCGACATGAGCCTTATCCTCACGCCGCCCGATGACCGCCGCCCAGTGGAAGTGCACGTGGGGGAGTGGGACCCCGATGTGGTGAGCGATGCCATTCGTCGTGAGCTTCAGCGCGGTGGGCAGGTGTACTACGTAAGCAACCGCGTGCGCTCCATCGACGAGGCGGTGCGCCGCGTGCAGGCCGCTGCTGGCGAGGCGCGCGTGGGCGTGGCGCATGGCAAGATGTCGAAAGAGCAGCTGGAAGAGGTGATGGAGAACTTCGCGGCGGGCGAGCTGGACGTGCTGGTGGCCACCACCATCATCGAGAGCGGCATCGACAACCCGCATACCAACACGCTTATCATCGAGGACTCGCAGCGGTTGGGCTTGGCGCAGATGTACCAGCTGAAGGGGCGCGTGGGGCGCTCCAGCACGCAGGCCTACGCGTACTTCCTGTTCCCCGACAACATCCCCCTTACTGAAGAGGCGGTAGCGCGTCTTACGGCGTTGGGCGAGCACACCGAGCTTGGCAGCGGCATGCGCGTTGCCATGCGCGACCTGGAGATCCGCGGCGCGGGCAGCCTGTTGGGTGCCGAGCAGAGCGGCAACATGAGCGCGGTGGGCTTCGACCTGTTCGCCCAGATGCTGGCCACGGCGGTGAACCTGGCGCGCGAGGGCAACACCTCCAGCAAGGAATACCTGCCTCCGGCGCTTTCCGACATCGTGGTGAACGTGCCCGATCACACCTACTTCCCCGAGGAGTACCTGCCCGATGCCGACGAGCGCGTGCTGTACTACCGCAAGATAGCCAGCGCCGACACCCTGGATGCGGTGGAGGCCATCTACGAAGAGCTTATGGCCAAGCACCCCGAAATGCCGCAGGCAGCCATCAACCAGTTCGAGAAGGCGCGCTTGAAGGCATTCGCCAACGAGCATGGCGTGCGCCTTATCTCGGTGGTTTCCGGCAAGCTGGTGGTGGAGCCGTTCGCCCTTACCAAGGAGCAGGCCTCGTCGCTGCGGCGCAAGGCGGGACGCTACCTGCCCGACAAGAAGAAGATGACGGTGCCGCTGCGCTTGGTGGTGCCGGGCTACGGCAAGGGTGAGGAAGCGTCGGATGCTGGCATGCTCACCAACGTGTTCGCATACCTGAAGGGGCTGGTGGAAGAAGAACCTGCGGAGGGGACAGGCGCAAAGGCGCCGGATGCTTCGGGCGATGGTGCCCCGAAGGCGAAGCAGGCGGCCAGCGGGCAGTCGGCCGCGCCCAAGCGTTCGTCAAGGCGCTCCGCCAAGGGAGAGGCCGCCAAAGAGCGGCTTGCCCAGAAGCGCGCGGCACGCAAGCAGGCGAAGCAGCAGCAGTAGTAGTTGGGGGCGTGTTCACGCCGGGCGGCTCTTTCGCTTAACTTGAGCTGTCCGCGCCGCAGGCAGGGGCATTGCCCCTCGGGGATTCCCGCTACCCTGCTCGCTTCGCTCGTGCGGTCGCTGCCTCATGCATTGGAATAAGGTTCGCT
>CAVDDI010000107.1:0-6007 GCA_963607675.1 bacterium
CAACCATGCACCCAGGGAAGAACGCTACTTTCATGGGGGTCCTTTCTCTATACCTGGATACAAGGTTCGGGTTTTGCCCTTTCTTGTTCAAGGCTGTGTTCGTGGGCGATGGGCATGGGGCTGTGAGCGGTTGAAAGTGCTGGCCGGTCGGCCGTGGCGCGGCGTCGATGCGCGAAATGTGATCGAACGCCATAAAGGCCTTGACTTGACCCGGTTGTTTTGGGAAACTACTCAAGCTGTGTTTTCACAGTGAACGGAAATCTGTTCCGCTGCCCTAGACAGCAGGTACCGAAAGGTTTAATCGCATCGAAGCGGCCCGCCGAGGTGGTTGATAAGTATCGCGCTTTTTCGACCCCTGCGTCTTAGGACGGTAGGGGTCGTTCTTTTTTCCAAGCACGACTCCACCCCTTGGGGCGGAACCCGAGTTTGGGAAAAAGGAGGTGTATCAATGCCAAGTTCGAAGAATCAAGCTACGCTCGCAACCATCAAGGAAGACCTCGAGGGCGCAGGTGCGGTTTGGGTTGTGGACGCTTGCGGTCTCACCGTCAAGGAGGTCCAGGCTCTTCGCCGCAGCGTTCGCGAGTCCGGCGCAAGCATGAAGGTGTACAAGAACACCCTTATGCACATCGCCCTCTCCGAGGCTGAGCTGCCCACGCTCGACGACATCCTGCATGGCCCCAGCGCATTCGTGTTCGCGGGCGATGATGTTGCCGCTGCTGCAAAGGCAGTCAAGGAGTTCGCCAAGACCAACGAAACCCTCACCATCAAGGGTGGTCTCATGGAGGGTTCCGCCGTCAGCGCACAGGAAGTGGAGGCTATCGCATCCCTGCCTTCCCGCGAAGAGCTCTACGCTCAGATCGCAGGCGCCATCTCCGGCGTTGCCCGCAGTCTCGCTGTTGCCCTCAACGGCGTGCCCAGCGGTTTGGCTCAGGCTACCAAGGCTGTTGCCGACCAGAAGGAAGCCGCTTAAGGCTTTCGATTGCGGCCTAGCCGCATGAAACTGTATAGAAATTCGGCCAGGAAAGGGTTCCTGGCCCTATGAAAGGAAACTAACATGGCTGTTTCTCGCGAAGAGATCATTGAGGCTCTTAAGGAAATGTCCCTGCTCGAGGCTTCTGAGCTCGTAAAGGACATCGAGGAGACCTTCGGCGTATCCGCTGCTGCTCCCGTTGCTGTTGCTGCTGCACCTGCTGCTGGTGCTGAGGGCGGCGCTGCCGAGAAGTCCGAGTTCGACGTTGTTCTCGAGGGCTTCGGCGACAACAAGATCGCTGTCATCAAGGCTGTCCGTGAGATCACCGGTCTTGGCCTGAAGGAAGCTAAGGAAGTCGTCGAGGGCGCTCCTGCTCCTGTTCAGGAAGGCGTTGCCAAGGACAAGGCTGAGGAGATCAAGGCTAAGCTCGAGGAAGCTGGCGCTGCTGTTACCCTCAAGTAACTCGTTCTCTCTGAGTTATCTGCGAAACGCCCGGCCATTGGTCGGGCGTTTTTTTTGTTTCGTCTGGGCGCGAGCGGGATTCCCCAAGGTTCCCGAAAGGAAACGTTTGGGGTATCGCCTTCGCCGCTTGGGCTTTCTTGCCTATAGTTGGGTAAGCGCCGGGCTTTTGGCTTGCGCTGCTTTGATGGGTATTGGATATCGGGGGCGCTGCCCTGGCTGAAAGAAAGGGACGGCCTAATGGAAAAAGGCTATTTTGCTGCTGCGTGGGGCGACATCACCAAATCGCCTGGTTGGATATCCAAGCTATTGCGTTTGGGCCTGCTTCTCTTGGTGCCGGTGTTCGGTCAGATTGTGGCTTACGGCTACCTTTATGGCTGGGCGCGTGACATAGCTTGGAACGTGCATCGCCCTTTGCCATCGAGGATCTTCGGCAATGAAGACGGCAACCTGTACAAACGGGGCTTCTTCATCTTCCTTATCGCATTGGTGTTCTGTCTGGTGCCGGGGGCGTTCAACTGCCTCTCTTCGCTTGTGTCGGGCACAACGTTTGCCGGCGGTTCGCTCAACATTGCCATGAACGGCTCTTACTATACTTATGCCCCCATCATGGGTGGTGTCTTCCTTAGCATGCTGCTTGGCTTGATCTCGTTCATCCTTGCTTTCGCGGTCGCCTTCTTTGCCTGGGTTGGGTCTATGCGCACCGCCCTGTACGGCACGCTCTCTGCCGGCTTCCAGCTCAACAAGATCTGGGCAATGCTCCGCTACGATTTCATGGGTCTGCTGCGCATCTTCGCCATGGCCCTTATCGTCGGGCTGGTTATAGGGTTCTTCCTGCTTGTTGCGCTGTTCTTGTTCGTGCTCATGGCGGGCGTTGCCGCAATCGCTGCTTCGCTTGGCGGTTCCGGCGCGTTTTCGGTTGCCCTTGTCGGTGCGGGTGTGTTCTGCCTGCTTGGGGTTGCGTTCCTGCTTCTGGCGGTTTTCTGCATCGCGTTGTCCGATGCCCTTGTTATCAGGGCCCTTGGTTATTGGACCCGGCAGTTCGAGGTGAACCGTTGGGGTGGGCAGGAAGACCCCATGCCGTTCGAGCAGCGTGCGGCAGACCTGCGCTCGGTGGCTTCTCAGCAGCCTGCAGGCCAGCAGGGGGGCGGCTCCGGTCAGCAGCAACCTGGACAAACCGCGCCTGACTCTGGTGAAGGAGAAGCTGCCTCTGGCTCGGGCAACGAATCAGCCCCGGGGGCCATGGCATCCCAGACGGTTCAGGCTGCATCGTTTGACCCTGCGCAGGGCGTACCGGTGCAAACGGCTCCTTGCCCTGCTTCCGATCAGCCGGTCCGTACGGCTCCGCTTGATCTGGGCGAAGCTCCTTCTGTTCGTGAGGCTGATGCTTCGGACGGTGTGGACGAAGGGTCTTCAACCGCCGGGCCCATTGCCTCTTCTGCAGGTTCTGCCGATCCTGTCATGCAGGAAAAGCCGTCCGATGCAAAGGGCGCCGGGTCGTCTACCGCAGAACCTCCCAAGTGACCTATGCGCTTCGGTGTTTCTCGGCTGCGATTTGCAGCAGCGTATCGTTGAGCATCCTGTACACCTCGCGTGTCTGGCCTTCCAGGCAGGCGAGGTGCTTCTCGATCGTAGCAAGGTCGCCTCTCTCGGCGGGGCCGGTCAGCGCGGCGACGGTTCCATCGTGGGCGATGTGCTCTGCGTTGCCCAGGAACAAGGGAGCCAGCGCTTTTTCAGCTGATTTTCCCTCGAATCCACATGCGCTAAGCTCATTGCAGGCAAGGCGGTACAAGGCAACCACCTGGTTCGATGCCAACACTGCCGCCGCATGGTAGCGTGCCTTCTCTTCAGTCTCTATCACCTGGTAGGGGTTGCCCAGATCGGAAACCATCTTCGTTATCGCAGCAAGGCGGTCCTTTGATCCCTCGATTGCGAAAAACGCTTTTGAGAGCTCACTGGCCGGCACCTGTTTGGATGATATGGCGAACAGCGGGTGAACCGAATAGGCGCTTGCCCCCAGTTCCTCCGCTCCCTGCAGGGCGGTTGAGGGCATTGCTCCGCTGCAATGGCATATGATCTTCCCCTCCAATGTCCCGCCATTTTCCCTGATGGCCTCCATCAGGGAATGCCAGGCTGGCTCGATCTGACCGTCGGGCGTGGTGATGAACAGCGCGTCGCAGCGCGAGACAAGCTCGATGGCATCGGCAAATGCGGTGGATCCGGTAAGCGCTGCCGCCATTTCCGCCGATTCGCCAGACCTGCTTGCGTATCCCATAAGCTCGTGTTCTTGCGCAAAGTAGCCGCCCAGCGAGCAACCTACCTTTCCTGCGCCAAGGAACCCTATCTTCATCAGTCTGCCTCTATTGGCGAAAGCTCGCCTGTTAGGGAGTCGATGATGAAGCCCCGTACCTCAATGCCCTTCGGCATCAGCGGGTGATGGGCTATCGTCCGCACGGTTTCGCGAACGCTTTCCTCTCCATCTCCGAATCCGGCTAGCCAAGATTCGAAATCAACGCCACAGTAGTGCATCATCTCGATATGGTCTTGGGAGATGCCGGCCTTGAGCATGTGGCGAATCATGTCTTGGGCGTTCATGTGCTGCGCGCCGCAGTTCGTGTGCCCGATCACCATGATGGTCTCCACATGAAGCTCGAATACCGCAACCAACAGGCTCCGGATCACGCTGCCGAAGGGGTGCGATATCACGCCGCCGGCATTCTTGATGATCTTCGCATCGCCGTTCTTCAAGCCTAGCGCTGCGGGAAGGAGCTCGGTCAACCGGGTGTCCATGCAACTGACGATGGCAAGCTTTTTGTCTGGGTACTTGTCCGTTTCGAACTTCCGGAAGCCTTCTTCTGCAACGAATTGTCGGTTGTGCTCCAGGATGGAGTCGATAGTGCTCATTTCCTTCCTTTCCTGTGGCTGCGTTTTCTCGCTAGATGGCGGATAGCCATAAGGGGGTGGCAAAACATCATGCGCGGCCCGCTGTAGGCCATGATCCGTCGAATCCGATGGCGCATAGCGGGCTTGTAGCATTGTATCCCGCAGGTGTCGCACGTCCCCTTATGCTCGTGTGGGCATCTCCTGGTTCTTTCGAGAGCGTACCCGATCGTCTCAGAGCAATCCTTGCAGAGCCGATTCCCATTGCTGCCCCGGATATGGCGATGGCCATGGCAGTAGATACGTGCCATGGCCATCAGGGTGAGCTCGTCTTTTCTCAGTTCGCGTTCGCGAAGCTTGTCTGTGCCTGCTTCGATTTGCACACGCGCCTGTTCTAGCCGTAGATCTTCTTGAGCTCGGCGTAGGCTTCGTCGGCCTCGGCCATCACGTCGGAGACGATCTTCGCAACGGGTTTGACCTCATGGATCACAGGGGAGATCATGCCAGCCGAAAAGGCTCCGTTTTCGTAGTCCCCGTTATGGGCGCGCGCAATGGAGCCGGTGCAGTAATCATTGAGCTCCTCTTCAGAGGCACCTGCGTAGTAGCGCTCCCAGAAGCCGTCGGTGAAGGGGTTCTTGATGCAGCGAACCTGCTTCTTGCCGGGAATGCCGGAAAGAACGGTGGCGTTGTCCTTGGAATCCACGATGAGCTTCTTGTAGATGTCGGAAACCGTGCATTCGTCGGAGGCAAGGAAGATGGTTCCCATCTGGATGCCCACGCAGCCCATTGCGAGTGCTGCAAGCAGGCCTTTCCCGTTTGCGAAACCGCCGGCCGCGATAACCGGGATGTTCACCGCCTCAACAACCTGGGCAACAAGGGGGAGGGTCGTCATGGAGCCGATGTGGCCGCCGCCCTCGATGCCTTCGCAGATAACGGCAGCGGCGCCAAGCTTTTCCATCTTCTTTGCGGCGCGTGCATGGGGAATGAGCACGATAGCCTTGATGCCAGCTTGGGCAAGCTTGGGAACGATGGTGGCGGGGTTGCCGGCGGAAACGGTGCAGATGGTCACGCCCTCTTCGATGCACACGTCGGCGATCTCGTCGATCCGGTTGTTCTCCATGATGAGGTTCACGGCAAATGGCTTGTCAGTCAATGATTTCGCGGTGCGGATCTCATCACGCATGTACTCAGGGGTGTCGAACCCGCATTGGATGACGCCAAGTGCGCCGGCGTTGGAAACGGCGGCGGCAAACTTGCCGTCGGTGATGTGCGCCATGGCGCCCTGGATGATCGGGTACTCGATTCCAAGAAGATCGCAAAGCTCGGTTCTCATAATGCAAATCCCTCCGTTGAACAAAGTTGCGTGTTTTCGGGAACTTCCCAATCGGAAGCATAGCATTAATAAAGAAGGGGATAGCCCAACCTAACTGCGTGTGTGCGCAGTTAAGGCGAGTGGCGAAGCTTGGCTTGCTGGCGACTTGTGAAGGAGTCGTGAATGCGCAGGGCTGAAGATGAGGCACGGGAAGAAAGCCCCCAGGCAGAAAACGCGCAGGTGAAGCCTGTTTGTCTTCCCTGGGTTGATTCAGCGGCGGCGAACTGTTTGCCCGCAAAGATGAAAAGCCCGTTGCATTACGTTGCAAAGGGGGTAATATAACCAAGCCCTCGAACGGGGGAAGCGAGCCGCACCGCGGCGAGCGG
>CAVDDI010000108.1:0-5994 GCA_963607675.1 bacterium
GTGTAGGCACCGAAGACCGAGCGGGGTTTGCTGTGTCCGGAAGGAAATTACACGGCAGAGTACCAATGATTCACCTGGGTAAATAATAAATAGTGACACTTTAGTATCTTTATTATCTGCTGTCTATTAGCCGAGTTAAGAATGACACTATAATGTCTTTATACGTTTGAACAAGGAGTCTACTATGGCCAAGGAAGAGAAACTGGACTTGCGCATCGTCAAAACGCAAGAAGCCATTCATGCATCCTTCGAAAAACTCGCCGAGGAAAACGACCTTTCAGCCATCTCCGTTGCAGAGCTCTGCCGCGAGGCACGCATAAGCAAGAAAACCTACTACCGACACTTCCCCGACCTGAATGCGCTGATTTCCGAGTATCAAGCGCTTCTTCTGCAAACGCTGCTTGAGGAAACCAAGGAGCACACCTTGCCGAACCAAACCGCAGATTTCGCCCGGCAACTGGTGGTCTCGCTCTGCGAAGCCGGCAAACGAAGCCAACTTAACGAACGCATAGTTTGCTATGCGCGGAAATCGGAGCTCTGCCAGCAGATGATCGAAGAAGAACTAAAACTCGGTTACGTGAACGACCGCGGCTTCGGAAGCCTTTCAGGCACCGAGATATCCGCAGTGCTGGTGTTCATCCACTCCACCTGCGTCACGCTGTACCAGCATTGGGTAGCCGGTGGAAAACGCATGAGCGCCAAGCGCCTTTCGGAAATGGCGGCCACCTTGGCCACAAAGGGCACTACTTCCTTAGGCTAATGCAGCTTAAACCTGCCAGCCCCGCCCTTAGAAGAACGCCCCTGAAGCCCTTCCAGCTGACGCTTCAAATGGTCGTAGTGAGCCTGCTCTTCCCTACTCCAAGGGCCGAACAGAACCTGCTCGAGCATGTCTGACGCGCGGCCTTCCTGCCCTTCCTTTGGATAGAGCACTTCCTTGGCGCGGTTCACCAGATATATCCCTTCGAACAAATCGCTTTGCTCAAGAACACGCATATTTGAAACGATCTGCCGGATGATGAGGTTGTGGTGCTCTGGGTCGGTTGCGCGAGGCACAGTGCCGGCTATGCGCATCTGCTCATAACGGATCTGGCAACTGACAAGAGAAATCTCGGGCTTTACCGCCATCACCGCAAGGAACACCCGGTATCCGCGCTCTTTGAGCAGCGTAGCTGTTTTGGTGGGAACCTCTGCCGTGCGCAAGGTTCCCTCTACGGCAAGGTTGTAGCCAACAGTGGAAAGAGCGTCCACTACCGCCTCGGTCATGGAGCCAGCCCACTTCGCAGTGTAGTTAACCGATTCGGGCCCGAATTCCTTATCGAGCTCCCTATACCGGGGATGATAAGAGCGGAATCCATCGCCGTTGACGGTAACCTGATTCCCTGAAAAGTAATCCCTCATCAAGCCATGGAGCGTGGTTTTTCCGGCACCGCTTTGACCCCCTAGCAAAACCGCTATGGGATGAAGAGACGGCGCCAGCCTTGGTTCCATGGTAAGCGCCGACAATACAGACTCCTTGGCCTTTTGGAATTCCTCTTGAGAATAGGCACCAGGGTCCTCTACCGCTGTTATTCCTTTTTCCATAAGACCCTACTAAGCCGCACGCTTCATGCAGAGGTCGAGCATTTTACGGTAGCTATCGACCTTTCCCCGCAACTCAGCCTGCTTTACCTTGTTGCCATTCTCCCCATCAACGATCGTCGGCTTCAACAACGCCAATTCGCGGATGATATCCTGCAGGATGATCATGCGCTCTTCGTTGTTCTGCACCTTCGCCTTTTCCAAGGCGCGAAAAGCATCCGCCAGCACCAGCGACACCTTTTCGTTCAAGATCTCCTGATCGAGCGTGATCATGTAGATATCGGTCATGTCCATAACCTCTCCGTCCTCGTCGAACGTAAGCATCGAATAAATGATGCTTTGAGCTTCCTCGCACTGGGTTTCGGGGATCTGCCCACCATCGCGATCAAGGCAATCTGCCATGAACTCGGGGGTTGCCGCAGCCCGGATCAGGTTGGCCATCGCCTTGGTAGGCTTCTGACCCCTCTCGTAGCGGGCAAGGCTAGCCTCCCCAATGCCCAGCACCTTCGCGAATGCCTTTTGCGTCAGATGATATTTCTTGCGCACTCTTTTGATGTATTCTGCATTTACCTCTTCAGACATCAATACCTCCCTGCGGTGTTTTACCGCAAGTCTACCATATTGTTTGGTCTTTTCTTCGTTATCTTTTGATAGCTGTATTGTCGAAGACACAGATAAGGATCTATAAACCTACAAAATTAGTCGGATTCAACCTATTCATGCTTTCAGCATGCGACTGAACACGCTAGGATAGGGAAAACAACGCGTGCCCCACTTCAGGAAAGCACGCAGTGAAACCGAAAGAGGCATCATGTTCAACGAAAACCTCGACTCCATCGTTGCGGGCATCGCCCAAAACTACAGCGCGAAGGAAATCTTCTTCACCGACCCCGATCGCCACTTCCCCAACAAGAAGGCCATCACGAACGTGATCAAGGACCTTCGCCGCGTGATGTTCCCCCGCTATTTCGGCGATGAAACCCCTACCGGAACCAACCCCGAGTACTTCATCGGCGAAACGCTTATCCGCATCGAGGACTCGCTGCGCCGCGAGCTTACCGAGGCGCTGCTTTTCAAGAACCCCAATGCTTCCTGCGAGGAAACCCGTAAGCGCGTCGACGAGATATGCGCGCACTTCTTCGGCAAGCTGCCTGAAGTGCAGCGCGTGCTGCTCACCGATGTGCAGGCCGCCTTCGATGGCGACCCGGCAGCGCAGAGCAAGGAAGAGATCATCTTTAGCTACCCGGGCTTCTTCGCCATCTTCGTGTACCGCATCGCGCACGAGCTGTACACGCAGGATGTGCCGCTTATCCCGCGCATCATGACCGAGTATGCCCATAGCGGCACCGGCGTCGACATCAACGCGGGCGCCCAGATCGGTGAGTACTTCTTCATCGACCACGCAACCGGCGTGGTAATCGGCGAAACCACCATCATCGGCAACCACGTGAAGATCTATCAGGGCGTGACGCTGGGCGCCCTCAGCACGCGCGCCGGCCAGAAGCTCGCCGGCGTGAAACGCCACCCAACCATCGAAGACAACGTGACCATCTACTCGAACGCCAGCGTGCTCGGCGGGGAAACCGTGGTGGGCGAAGACACCGTCATCGCAGGCAGCGCCTTCGTCACCGAGAGCATCCCCGCGCATTCGCGCGTGAGTGTTGCCAGCTGCGGCATAAACGTCCGCCAGCCGCACAAGAAGGCAGAGAGCAACTGGGCCTCAGAGCAGTAGGCCCGAAGCAGACGCTTCCAACCGCACAAAGCAAGATTCGGGCAGACAAGGCAAAGGGCTGGGATCTCTCCCAGCCCTTCTGCATTCCTTGGGTTAAAGCAAGCGCTAGAACAATCCCAAACGCTTCTCGATCGCCTCGTTTATGATGCGAAGGGCCTTCACGCGCGCATAGTACTTATCGTCGCTTTCCAGGATGATCCACGGGGCCTGACGGGTAGAGGTAAGGCGGAACATGTCCTCCACCGCGGCACGGTACTGCGGGTACTTGTCGCGGTTGCGCCAATCCTCTGCGGTGATCTTCCACTGCTTTTCCGGGTTGTTCTCACGCGCCTCGAACCGGGCAAGCTGCGTTTCAGGCGAGATATCTACCCAGAACTTCAGAAGGATAGCGCCCCATTCAACCATGTCGCGCTCGAACTCGTTTATCTCCTCGTAGGCACGGCTCCACTGCTCGGTGCTGGCGAAGCCCTCCACACGTTCCACCAGCACTCGTCCGTACCAGCTGCGGTCATAGATGCCCACATGGCCAGCCTTCGGCAAACGCGTCCAATAGCGCCACAGGTGCGGATGCAGAAGCTCGGGCTTGGTGGGAGCAGGGCTGGGGAAGATGGTGTACGAGCGTGCATCGAGGGCCTGCGCCACACGCTTGATGCTGCCGCCCTTGCCGGCCGCATCCCAGCCTTCGTACATGATCATCATGGGAACGCGGCGGATGTACATCTCGAGCTCTATGCGTCGCAGGCGCTCCTGCTCGGCCTTGAGCTGCAGCTTGTAGTCTTCCCGACCAAGCGCCAGGGTATGGTCAACCTCTTCAAGCGAAGGGATATGCTCGCTTGCGGGGAAGCGCGTCATCAGCGGAGCGTGGGCACTGGCTATCTGCGCATCGCGTTCGGCGCTTTGGCGAAGCAGCAGGTTCTGCTCGGCACTGCGCTGGCGCTCGTCGCCCACCACGGCGCCTGTGGTGGCAGCGGCAGAGTTTTCCTTCGCCTTCTTCTCTGCCTCAACCGCAGCGGCGTTCTTCGGCTTGTGCAGCTCTTTCTCAAGCGCGTCGACAATGGCCTGCACCACGCGCAGGTTCACCTGACGCTTGTCACCGGCATCGAGCAGGATCCAAGGGGCCACCTTGAAGTTGGAACGCTTAAGCATCTCGTCGTAGACGCGATAGGTTTGCTTGTAGCGATCAAGCTGGGCCAGGTCCTTCTCGGACACACGCCATTTGGTGGCAGGATCGGAGTACAGGCTGATAAGGCGCTCGCGCTGGGTCTGCTCCGAGATATGCAGGAAGAACTTGATAACCAGGTAACCGTCGTTGCGCAGCTGCGTCTCGAAGTCTTCCACCACAGGGACGACCCTGGAAACGTGCCGTTCCAGGCCCAGGCGCTCCTTCTTGGATATCTTGCCCTTCTTCGGCAGCTGGTTTATGACATGCTGGGCAACCACGGAATACCAACCGCGGTCATAGAACGTCATGCTGCCACGCTGCCCAAGCGACTTCCAGAACTGCTGCATAACCGGGTAGTAGCCGGTTGCGCCGAAGCCCTCGTCCAGCACAAGGCTGGCTTCCTCTTCGTCGAAATCCTCGGTAACGTAGACGCTGGTGTCACGAGCATCCAGGTTGTACAGCAAATCGGAGATGCGGCTGCCCTTGCCGGCCCCCTTCCAACCTTCGAACAGCACGACAACGCCAACCTCTTTGCGCTTGGCTTCCTGCTGCAGCACCACAAGCTTGGAGACAAGCTCCTTGAAGCGTGCCTTGTATTCCTTCTTGGAAATCTTCTGCGAATTCATGCGAACGGTTTCGAGCATGGTCTCCCCTTCCCCTCGTAGACCCCTACCCAGTGGCTGGGCCACCGAGCGCAGACCAAGCGGAACAGCTCGATTGATCTGCTTGTTCCAATGGTAAGCCAACACATGGGCCTGCACCGGTAAATGTAAAATAATGTGTCATAACACGTCCATCTGTGCAGCAATTTGCCCGATATAGTTAAATCAGTACCACGCAACCTGCGTTGCAACTATTCATCAAGGAGCATCACATGGCCCGCTACGGCATCATCGACCTAGGTTCGAACACCATCCGCCTTTGCATCTACGAGGTGAACTGCGCGCCGCACGAGCCACTCCGCGCTAAGGATATAAGCATCCTGCTGAACTACAAGGCAATGGCCGGCCTGGCTTCACATGTCAAGGACGGCACCATGACCAAACAAGGCATCCGCCGCGCCGCGAAGACCATCAACGCACACCTTGCCCGAGCAAGCCACTTCAGCTGCGACCGCATCGACATCTTCGCCACCGCCGTGCTGCGCAACTGCGCGAACTCGCACGAAGCGGCCGCAGAGATAGAGGCCTCGGTGGGAAAGCGCATCGCCATCCTATCCAACGAAGAGGAAGCGCATCTGGGGTTCCTGGGCGCAAGCCTTAGCCAGAACATGCAGAACGGCACCCTGGTTGACATCGGCGGCGGCTCCACCGAGCTCACCCATATCAAAGACGGGCTCGACCTGGCGAAAACAAGCCTGCCGCAGGGTTCCCTTTCCTCATTCGCCGATTGCGTGAAGGGGCTGCTGCCCACCAAGGAAGAAACCCGCAGCATCGCCGCTTCGCTGAAGAACCTAGCCAAAGGCTCGAACCCAAGCCTGTATGAATCCTCCAAACTCTACGGCATCGGCGGCGCCATACGC